>NZ_JAGXKC010000015.1:0-88566 GCF_019091045.1 Stenotrophomonas sp. GbtcB23
GCCCAAGCGCGCCGGCGTGCGAGCGTGCCTGGTGGTTGTAGGCGGATTCGACCCGGACGATAGCGTGCACCAGGCGGGCGTCCACGCCGTATTCGACGGCGACCTGTTGAATCAACGGGTTCCAGTGTGCTGCTGCCTTGGGCATGGCGGTCGGTGCCGCGGGCGATGGCCCGGGGCCAGTTGCCATGGGTTTGCGCGCTGTAGGCATGTAGAGTCGGTGCGGGTCAAACGCCTTTGCGCCCACGAATGGGGCTTTCGACACCTGCAGTTGACCATTGCGATCCAGGGTGGCGAATACCTGGCTACCACTGGCTGGCGGGGCGGTGGCGGCCAATGCCACCACCACCCCGACCGTCCAGCGGATCACGCCAGTGCGTCCGGGCCGGCGATCGCCTGATACAGGTCAGCCAGCGTGACAACCTCACGCATGGCGGTGTCGGCGCGCTGGGCCATGGCCGTCTGCAACGCTTCGGCCTGGCGCACCGCGCGGACATGCTGGCGGGTGCCGAGGTTGGCTTCGGCACGACGCGCGTCGGCCATTGCCTGCGCGTCGGGCGCGGCTTCGCCGGTGTGCGGTTGCGGCATCACGGTGGCACCTGCGGCCTGTGCGAGGTCGGTCGGGGCGGGGCGGCCGGCGGCTGGCAGCAGTTCCGGCGCTGACGGTTCGGGAGCTGCCGCAGCGACCGGGACATCCCTTGCAGGCGCTGTACGCATCATGCCGGCACTCACCGGCGCGCCAGGCGATGCATCACGCGCGGTCCGCTCACCCTGCCCCGGCTGCACCCGCGAAGGCAGTGCTGATGCCGTGGTGGCCGTGGCGGCCTGTGCCGAAGCGGCAGCCGGGCCGGGCTTTTCTGCGGTATCGGTCACCGCGCCACCGTTCAGGGAGGTGGCGTGCAGGTTGGCGCTGGCGTTGCTGGCCGCCGTGGCGGCCGGCGCCTTGGCGCCGGGCAGGACGCTGCCCTCCACCGCTGCTGGCAGCAGCGCCGCGGGTTCATTGCCGGACACGATCGGTGCCGCAGGACTGGCCACCGTCGGCAGCGGCCGTGAGGTGATGGCCGGCAGCACGGGCGCTGCAGCCGCCGCCTGCACGTGTGCGGCCATTCCGCGCCGAGCGCGGTGGGCGATGTCCTGCCCGTCCCTGCCGCCCTCGCGTTGCACCGTCGCCAGGATGTGGACCTCACGCTGCGGCAAGGGTGCGGAATCACGCGCCCACTCCTGCTCAACGTCTCTGTCCGACTCGTCCGGCGCCCACATGGCGACGTCGCCGGGGAAAGGCGACTGCTCCGGCGCTTGTTCAGCGGTGGGTTCGGCAGTGGGTTCAGGAGTCCGCTCGGCCGCCTGCTGCGCGCTCGGCTGGGGTCGCCTGGCCTGCACGCGCTCGCTCAGGGAGACCGCGTCGACGGGGCTGGCCGCCATGACGGCAACCTGCGGTTCTTGGATCTTCAACGACATGTGTATTCCTCTTGGATCTGGCGCTCCTGGCGGCGCAGGCGCGCCTGCCGGTGCTTCTGGTCGATATGCGCGCCGACGGCCTGCAGCCGGCGCGCGCGTGAGTGGTTGCCGGCGGCGGCATGGCGCAGTTCCTGTTCCTGCTCGCGGGCGTCGCCGGCCTGCTCCTGCAGGTGGCCGGCGCGCAGCTCGCATTCCAGGACGTGCGCCCGGGCAATGGCGACGCCGCGCAGGCGCTCGAACAGGCGCTGGCGGTCCAGCCCGTGTTCCTCGCCAAGCTGCGCGGCCTGCAGGCGCTCGTCTGCCGCGCTGCGCAGGGTCTGCGCTTCGCGGTCCCGTTGCGCAGCCTGCTCTGCCTGCGCGCGGGCGTCGCGGCGCAGGCGGTGGGCGCGATGCTCCAGCAGCGTGGCCAGCCGCACGGGGTCAGCGGGCGAGCGCATCAAGTGCCTCCACCGCCGCATCGAAGGTGACCGGCTCGTGCAGCGGCTGGCGCAGGAATGCCAGCAGGCGCGGTTCGCGGGCCACCGCATCGTCCTGCTCGGGCTGCGCACCGGGGCGGTACTCGCCGATGTCGCGCAGCAGCTGCAGGTCATCCAACCGGCCCATCACCGCGCGCACGCGGGTGGCTGCGGCGGCCTGGCGCTCGCTGGCCAGCTGCGGGTACAGCCGGCTGGCGCTGCGCAGCACGTCGATGGCCGGGAAGTGGCCGCGCTGGGCCAGGCGCGGGCTGAGGTACACGTGGCCGTCCAGCAACGATTTGACTTCCTCGCCGACCGGGTCGGGGTCGGCGTCGTCTTCCAGCAGCACGGTGTAGAACGCGGTGATGCTTCCGGCCTGTGCGTTGCCCGGGCGCTCCACCAGGCGTGGCAGTGCTTCGAACACCGACGCGGGGAAACCACGCCGTGCCGGCGGTTCGCCGGCCGACAATGCGACGTCACGCAGCGCGCGCGCGTAGCGGGTGGCCGAGTCCATGACCAGCAGCACCCGGCTGCCCTGGTCGCGGAAGTATTCGGCAATGCGGGTGGCCACCATCGCCGCGTTGACGCGGGTGGCCGGCGAGGTATCGGAGGTGGCCTGCACGATGATGGTGCGCGTGGCCGCCGGACCGTGGCGGATGGCATCGACGAAGGAGGCCACTTCACGGCCCCGCTCGCCCACCAGCGCCACCACGCGCACATCGCAGTCGGCGTTGGCCAGCAGCATCTCCACCAGGGTGGTTTTGCCGCATCCGGCTGCGGCAAAAACCCCCATGCGCTGTCCTTCGCCTACGGTGAGCAACGCGTCCAGGGCACGGATACCGGTGGCGAACGGGGTCTGGATGGCACGGCGCTGGCGATAGTCCAGCGGCGCAGCCTGCACCGGTGCCGATACACCGGCTACGGTCGCGTCTTCGCCATCGCGCAGCCGCTCCACCACTTCACCGAACCCGTCCAGCACGCACCCGAGCAGATGCGTGCCCAGTGCCACCTGCAGCGGGCGACCGGTGGCAGCCACCACCACGTCGGCTGCCAGCCGCACCGGGGCACCAATCAGCGCCAGCGTGGCCACGCCATGGTCGACCCGGGTCACCACGCCATGGGTGAGCACACGGTCGTCGCCCGCCGAATGGCGCACGTGGCAGTGCTCGCCCACCGCGACATCCGGCAGGGGTACCCGCAGCTCGCCGGCACGCATCGCGACCGGCGTGGCACAAGGGCGCCAGCAGGGCGTGGCCGCTGTCACCGCAGCAGGGCCTGGAGTTCGATCACGCGCGCGTGGAACCCTTCGATGGCACCGGCCAGCAAGCTCGACTCGTGGCGACAATCCGGCTGCAGCGCGCCGCCGACCAGGCAGCCGTCTTCAAGCTGGCGAAGCGCCAGGCAACCATTGGCGAAGTGTGCGGCCGGTGCCGACAGCGCGGTGAGCAGCTCATCGGCACGGTTGCTGAAGCGCTCGGCCGGCGAGGTATCCAGGCGGCCCCACAGGTACACCATGTCGTCCACCGGATCGAGCAGAAGCTCGCCCACGTCGGCAAAGCCCATCACCACCGAGGAGTGGGTGTCGAACTGGAACCGCGATGGGTCGCAGCCCAGTTCCTTGAGGGCGGAGTTGAGGGTATCCAGCAGGGAGGTCATAAGCTTCTCATCACATCAAGGGTGACCGTGTCGGAGATCTCGGCGAACGAGAGCACTGCGGTCGAGGGGAGGCGGGTTTCAATGAAGCGCTTGACGAAGCGGCGGATGTCCGGCGCGACCATCAGCACCACGTCGGGGCGGTGCGCGGCGACTTCGCCGACATGCAGGGCGAAGCGATCCATCAGCTCACCGGCTTCGGCTGGCTCCAGGTTGAGGTAGGCCGCACCCTGGCTCTGGCGGATACCGGCGCGGATCTGGTCTTCAACCGGGCTGGACACCAGGATCGCGGGAATGCGCCCATCGCGGGCGAAGCGCGCGGAGATGTAGCGGGCCAGTGCGCCACGCACGTGCTCCACCAGCAGGATCACGTCCTTTTCGCGCTGGCCCCACTGGGCCAGGGTTTCCAGCACCACCTTCATGTTGCGGATGGAAACGTCCTCGCGGAGCAGGCGCTGCAGCACTTCGGCCACGCGCTGGATCGGCATGTGCCGGTAGGTTTCCTTGACCAGTTCGGGGAAGCGCTTCTCCAACGCGTCCAGGACATGCTTGGCTTCCTGGATGCCGAACAGCTCACCGATGTTGCGCTGTACCGCGCCGTGCACCAGCCGGCGCAGTTCCTCGTAGTCGCTGGAGACATCGCACCCCAGTGCGCGGACGTCTTCGTGCGCGTCGGCCAGCACCCAGCGCGCGGTGCCGCCGTCGTGCGGTACCACCAGCCCCATGTCGAGTGCTTCCAGTTCGTCCTGCCGGCCCCAGACCCGCACGTGCCCGCTGACCACGTGCGAGGACGCTGCCGGAATCTCGTTGATCAGCACCTTGACCTCGTGGTCCTTGGCCGGGGTGTGGCTGCGCAGGACCAGCGGTGCGAGCTGCATGCCGGTGTTGACGAAGGCGTCGTGACGCAGCTGCTCTTCCCATTGGCCGGCAACGCCCGCCTCATGCAGCGACGGCGGCATCAACAGGATCAGCGGCAGGGTTTCGCTGGTGAGGCGGGCGTTGGCGGTGTCGCCCTTGGCGGCCGGCGGCGCAGCGCCGCCCTGCCCCGTCCCCGGGCTGCCACCGGCATCGGCGGTCTTGGCGCGGCGCAGGCGCCATACCAGCATGGCCGCCAGGCCCACGGCCAGGCCGGCGAACACCGGCAGCGGGAAGCCGGGCAGCAGGCCCAGCAGCAGCACCAGCACCGCGCCGGTGCCGAGTACCACGTTGCTGTTGAACAATTCGCCCAGGATGTTGGCACCCAGGTTGTTGCTCTCGCCGCTCACCCGGGTGACGATGAAACCGGCGCTGATGCAGATCAGCAGTGCGGGAATCTGCGCGACCAGGCCATCGCCGATGGTCAGCAGGGTGAAGGTGTTGAGCGCCTGCGAGAAGGCCATGCCATGCTGCAGCATGCCCACGGCGATGCCACCGAACAGGTTGACGAACACGATCACGATGCCGGCGATGGCATCTCCCTTCACGAACTTCATGGCACCGTCGTAGGAGCCGTACAGCTGGCTTTCGCGTTCAACGTCGCGGCGGCGGCGCTGTGCTTCTTCCGAGGTGATCGCTTCGGCGCGCAGGTCCGCGTCGATGCTCATCTGCTTGCCGGGCATGCCGTCGAGCGAGAAGCGCGCCACCACTTCACCGATACGCTCGGAACCCTTGGTGATCACGATGAACTGGACCAGGGTGATGATGGCGAAGATCACCGCACCCACCACCAGGTTGTCGCCCACCACGAAATCGCCGAAGGCACTGATGATGTGGCCGGCATCGGCGTCGAGCAGGATCAGCCGGCTGGTGCTGACCGACAGCGCCAGCCGCATCAGCGTGGTGAACAGCAGTACCGAGGGGAACGTGGAGAAGTTGAGGATGCGCTCGACGTAAAACGAGCTCAGGAAAATCACGATGGCCACGGCCATGTTCAGGCCGATCAGCAGGTCGACCAGGATCGTCGGCAGCGGGATGATCAGCATGGCCACGATCACGGCCATCAGCACCACCAGGGCCAGCTCCGGGCGCAGGATGCCGCGGGCACGCTCGCCCCAGCCGCCTGCGGGGGTGTGGGTCACCGTGTTCATACGGCCACCCCACCGGCGTGGCCGGCGCTCCAGCGTTCGCGTTTCATGCTTTCCACCACCACCCTCTCCAGGGACTGCGCCGCGCGTTCACGCGCGAGGTCATCGCTCCATACCGCATCAGGCAGACCGCCCAGCGCGCGCCGCAGCGCCTGCACCAGGCGCGCACGTTCGGGCGCCGACAGCGCCACCCGCGCATCGGCCAGGGGGCCGGCAAACAGCCCGGCCCAGTCCTGCAGGCCGCGCACCACATCCAGCAACCCGCCGACCACCGCTTCGGCGGTGGTGGACAGCCGTGCCAGCAGCCGGTCGCGGGTGGCTTCCTGGACCAGCAGGTGGTCGGTCGAGCGCAGCACGGCCAGGTTGCGCACCTGGCGCAGCAGCCGGCCGAACTCCAGGTGCGAGGCACTGGGGTCGAGTGAGTACATGTCCGCGCCGAGCGCCTGCTCCATGAAGTCGACCACCTGCGCGCGCCGCTCGAATCCGTACAGCGCGATCCAGCCGGCGTATTCGCCCACGCAGTCCTGGTGGTTGCCGATGAAGTCGCGGTAGCTCTGGCGCAGCGCGCGGGCCGAGAACTGGCTGCCGCGCGCGGCCAGCCGCGCCTTGATCGCCACGTTCAGGCCACCGCGCGTAGCCGCGCCATTGCCCTGCGCTGCGTCGTCGGCGAGCAGCTGCTCCATCGACTGCTGCAACAGCTCGCGCAACTCCTCCAGTTCGTCATCGGCGATCAGCGAACGCAGCACCGCCAGCATGTCGCTGGGATCGGGGAACAGCTGCCGGAGCAGCGCCAGCAACTGCACGGGGCTGCGCATGCCGTCGAGCAGCGCGCGCAGGTCCGTGACCTTGGCGTGCACCTCATCGTCCAGTACATGGTCGATCCACGCCTGCGATTCCACGCTGGCACCGGTCTGTTGGCCGTCCCGGCGATTGCGCAGCGAGGCTACCAGCGCGGCCAGGTCGTCCTGCATGGACATGGCCGTGGCCAGCGAACCGGGCCTGGACGGCTTGCCCAGACCGGACAGCAGGTCCTTGGCGGTGTCATCACGGTCGCCCTGCGTGCTTGCCTGCCGCGGCGTCACCGGCAGCGGCGCGGAGACGGGTCGATTAATGGCCGGCAGTGCCATGCGCGCCCTCCACCGACTTCAGATGCGGGTGCAGCGCGCGGATCTGGTCACGCACGTCGTCGCCGACCCCCGGTCCATACACCTCGGGCATGCGGTAGCCATCCACCGGGTCGCTGCCGGTCAGCAGGCGCGGCTGGATCAGGAATACGCGCACCAGACTTTCAGCCGTACGGCTGTTGTGACCGAACAGCTTGCCCACGCCGGGAATGCGGCGCAGGCCGGGAATGCCGCTGTAGCCGTCGTCGGCCTGCGTGCGGGTGTAGCCACCCACCAGCAGGCTGAGTTCCTGCGGCACCCGCGCCACGGTGTCGATCACGGTACGGTTGACCAGGGGCAGTGCGTCCACCGAGCGGGTGCCATCGGCGGCACCGTCCTCGATCTTCAGCTGCATTTCCACGTCGTTGCCGCTGGAGATGCGGGGACGCACGCTGATCAGGGTGCCGTAGGTCACCTGTTCCAGGGAGGTCGCACGCTCGCCCACCAGCTGGGTGTAGAAGGTCTGGTTGCTGTCGAAGTACGCCGGAATGTTCTCCTGGGTCAGCAGCACCGGGCGCGAGATGATGTGCGCGTCACCCTTGCTCGCCATGGCCTGGACCGAGGCCAGGAAGCGGCTGCCATCGAGGGTGCTCACCGAGGGCGACTGGTTGATGCCGATCGCCAGGCGGTTGCCGATGTTGATGCCGCCGCTCCAGTTCACGCCAAGGCGGTCCAGCTCGGTCTTCTTGATGTCGATGATCCACAGCGACATCTCGATCTGCTTGCGGGGCACGTCCAGTTCGCCCACCAGGCGCTTGACCTGTTCGATCTGCGCCAGCGTGCCGCGCACGATCAGGCTGTTGGTTTCCGAATACGCCATCACCACTGCCGGGGTCGGGCCACTGGGCACGGTGCTGGCGACCTGGGCCACGGGCTGCGCCGCGGGGGTGGCGGGGAGTAGTTCCTCGGTGATGGTGGAGGGGTCGACCGGCAGCGACGGCTGCTTGACGACCGCGCCGAAGTCGCCCAGCTGCAGCACCCCGGCCAGCACTTCAGCGATGCCCGGCAGGCCGACTTCCGTGCTGCGGATCCCGTAGCGGCGACCATTGACGAAGCTGTGCTCCAGCTTGATCACTTCCACGTGGTGCGGGCTGGCGTCGGCGCCTTCATACAGGTCGTCCAGATAGCGCGCCGCGTTCATCACGATGTCCACGTACACCGGCGGGCCGGCGACGTAGAAGGTGCCATCGGCGCCGCCGCCGCGCACCGGGTAGCGGGTATCGGACAACCGCGCCTTGCGCAGAAAGTCCGACAACGTGGCGATGGAGGTGTGCTGCAGGCGACCCACGGCGTTTTTCTGCTCGTCGGCGTCATACACGTAGATGGACTGGCCGTCGCTGTACCAGACCAGGCCCAGTTCGGCGGAGACCTTGGCCAGCACGTCGAGCGGGCGGGCCAGATCGAAGCTGCCGCTCACCTTTTTCTTCAGTGCCTTGGGGCTGATCACCACGGCCTGGCGTGCACGCGCACCGATGGCATTGAGCAGGTGGCTGGCGCTGTCGGCGCGGGAAACGAAGCCGGAGGCATGCGGCAGGTCGGCGCGATCCTGGATCGCGGTGCCTTCCAGCGGGGTCTGTGCGAAGGCGAAGGAAGGAACGGTCAGCAACAACACGTACAACGTCAGGGAACGCATGGATCACTCGTTGGGCGTCGAGACGGCCCGGTAGACGGAAAGGGGCGAACAACCGATCAGCGATTTCACGTCGGTGCAGAAGTGCGACAGCGACGCGTAGCCGTGATCGGCGGCGAGGTAGGTGAACGAGCGCGCGCGGCCGGGATAGGCCAGCAGCGCGCGCGCGGCGCGCTGGATGCGCAGCTCGCGCTTGAGCGGGCGGCCCAGTACCTGCCGGCAGCGCCGGTGGAACTGCGCCGAAGACAGGCCATAGCGCTGGGCCAGCGCGGCCACGGAGTTTTCGCCGCCTTCGTCCAGCAGGAAACGCATCAGGCCGTAGCTTTCGCTGCGCGCCAGGTGGCGCAGCAGCTGGGCTGCCTGGCCGTCGTCAGGCTGGCCGGCACCGCGGGCGAGCTGGTCAATCAGCCAGGCCGCCGCCACATCGGGGTCTTCCAGCGCGGCCTGTGCCACCCAGCACACCGGCTGCGGCTCACCGGCCGGGCGCAGCACGTTGCTGGCATGGTCGAAGTGGGCCAGCGCCCGTGCCATGCCACTGCCGGCCAGCGCGACGGCATTCAGCGCGCTGTTGCGCGGCAGCGGCACGCCGGCCAACAGCAGGCGGTCACCGGGCGCAAGCTGAATGACCTGCCCAGCGACGGTGAGGTCGATGGGGTCCTGCCCTGCATTGACGATGACGTGCATCCGACCACTCCCGTTCAGGCATTTGCCGAGGCGGGACGCGGTCTGCGGCCCTTCTCGATGAGGGCTGCATGTTGGAGACGGCCGGGGGGCAAGGCTCTACAAGAAGTTAGAAAGCCGGCGCGAGTTGCGGTATTTGTAGCGACCCCACTCAGACGGTTGCGCCGATGCGCCACCAGGAATCGATCCCATGACACCGCTGCTCGGCATCCACCATGTCGCTCTGATCTGTGCCGATTACGACCGTTCGCGCGACTTCTACGTCCGCGTGCTCGGCCTGACGGTCAAGGCCGAACACCACCGCGCCGCGCGAGATTCGTGGAAGCTGGACCTGGCCCTGCCTGACGGTGGCCAGCTCGAGCTGTTCTCCTTCCCGTCGCCGCCGCCGCGGCCCAGTCGCCCGGAGGCGCAGGGCCTGCGCCACCTGGCCTTCCGGGTGGCGGCACTGGAGCCAATGATTGAACGCCTGGCGGCCGAAGGCGTGCCCTGCGAGCCGATCCGCGTTGACGAGTACACCGGCCAGCGCTTCACCTTCTTCGCCGACCCCGACGGGCTGCCGCTGGAGCTGTACGAAACCACCTGAATGCGTTGTGGCTGACCGCCGGGATGCGTTCCGTACCAGAGCGAATGGGTATACAGTCCAGCTGTCCCGGCCCCGCGCCGGCATTCACGTACATCCCTGGGAGGGGAACATGCGCAAGACTTTCAAGACCCTGCTGCTGGCACTGCCGCTGGTGATGGCCGCGATGTCGGCCTCGGCGGCCGACGGCGCGGTAGGCCGCTGGAAGACCATCGATGACAAGACCGGCAAGGTGAAGTCCATCGTGGAGATCACCCAGGCCGCCAATGGCACGTTGAGCGGGAAAGTGGTGGAAGTGCTGCACTCGGACAAGGGCCCGAACCCGGTCTGTGACGACTGCAGCGGCGCCAACAAGGGCAAGCCGGTAAAGGGCATGACCATCCTGTGGAACCTGACGCAGGACAAGGGCACCACCACCAAGTGGTCCGGCGGTACGGTGCTGGATCCGGCCAACGGCAAGACCTACAAGTCCAAGCTGGCGCTGCAGCCGGGTGGCAAGAAGCTGGACATGTCCGGCTGCGTGGCGTTCATCTGCCGCGCCCAGACCTGGGTACGCGAGTAAATCCCGCCGCGTAAAGCGCTGGCAGATCAACGAAATGGGGCTGGCGCGGGATGACCGCGCCGGCCCTTCGTCTTTCCGGGGAGCATGCGATAATCCCGCGTTCCCCCCGCACCCGCGCAGATCATGACCCGCACCGCTCTTGTCACCACCGCACTGCCCTACGCCAACGGCCCGCTGCACCTGGGCCATCTGGTCGGCTACATCCAGGCTGATATCTGGGTGCGCGCGCGGCGAATGAGCGGCGGCAAGACCTGGTTCGTATGCGCCGACGACACCCACGGCACCCCGATCATGCTGGCGGCCGAGAAGGCCGGCGTGACCCCGGAAGCGTTCATCGCCAACATCCAGGCCAGCCACGAGCGCGACTTCGCCGCCTTCGGCGTTGCGTTCGATCATTACGACTCGACCAACTCGGCCGGCAACAAGGCCCTGACCGAGGCGTTCTACCTCAAGCTCGAGACGGAAGGCCACATCACGCGCCGTTCCGTGGCCCAGTTCTACGACCCGGCCAAGGGCATGTTCCTGCCCGACCGCTACATCAAGGGCATCTGCCCCAACTGCGGCACGCCTGACCAGTACGGGGACAACTGCGAAGTGTGCGGCGCCACCTACGCCCCCACCGACCTGAAGGACCCGCGCTCGGTCATTTCCGGCGCCACGCCGGAAATCCGCGATTCGGAGCACTTCTTCTTCGAGGTCGGTCGGTTCGAAAGCTTCCTGCGCGAATGGCTGGCCGGCGATGTCGCCCTGCCCGGGGTGAAGGCCAAGCTGGGCGAGTGGCTCAATGCCGAAGGCGGCCTGCGCGCGTGGGACATTTCCCGCGATGCGCCCTACTTCGGCTTCCAGATCCCCGGCCACCCGGGCAAGTACTTCTATGTGTGGCTGGATGCGCCGATCGGCTACCTGTCCAGCTTCCAGGCGCTGTGCGCGAAGAACGGCGAGGATTTCGACGCGCACCTGCGCGCCGGCACCAGCACGGAACTGCACCACTTCATCGGCAAGGACATCGTCAATTTCCACGGCCTGTTCTGGCCGGCGGTGCTGCACGGCACCGGCCACCGCGCGCCGACCCGCCTGCACGTCAACGGCTACCTCACCGTGGATGGCGCGAAGATGTCCAAGTCGCGCGGTACGTTCGTCATGGCCCGCACCTTCCTGGATGCCGGGCTGGAGCCGGAAGCACTGCGTTATTACTTCGCGGCCAAGTCCTCCGGCGGCGTCGACGATCTCGACCTGAACCTGGGCGACTTCATCGCGCGCGTGAACGCCGACCTGGTCGGCAAGTTCGTCAACCTGGCCAGCCGCTGCGCCGGTTTCATCAGCAAGCGCTTCGACGGCCGCCTGGCCGACGCGCTGCCCGATGCCGCGCAGTACGACCGCTTCGTGGCCGCGCTGGCGCCGGTCCGCGAGGCGTACGAGCGCAATGATCCGGCTGCCGCGCTGCGCCTGACCATGGCGCTGGCCGACGAGGCCAACCGTTACATCGACGAACAGAAGCCGTGGGTGATCGCCAAGCAGGAGGGCGCCGACGCGCAGTTGCAGTCGGTGTGCACCCAGGGCCTGAACCTGTTCCGCGTGCTGGTCACCGCGCTCAAGCCGGTGCTGCCGGCTACTGCCGCGCAGGCCGACGCCTTCCTGGCCGCGCCGGTGCAGCGCTGGACCGACATCGCCTTGCCGCTGCTGGCCCACACCATCGCCGTGTACAGCCCGCTGTTTACCCGTATCGACCCGAAAATGATTGACGCCATGACCGACGCTTCCAAAGACACCCTCGCCGCCCCCGCACCTGCAGCCCCGGCCAAGCCCGCCAAGCCGGCGGCGCCTGCTGCCGCGCCGGCCGCCGCTCCCGCTGCGACGGCGGAAGGCCCGGCGTATATCGGGATCGACGATTTCGCCAAGCTGGACCTGCGCATCGGCAAGGTGCTGGCCTGCGAGTTCGTCGAAGGCTCGGACAAGCTGCTGCGCTTCGAACTGGATGCCGGCGAGCTGGGCAAGCGCCAGATCTTCTCCGGTATCCGTGCCAGCTACGGCGAACCCGAAGCGCTGGTCGGCCGCAGCGTGGTGTTCATCGCCAACCTGGCCCCGCGCAAGATGCGCTTCGGCGTGAGCGAAGGCATGATCCTGTCGGCCGGCTTCGACGGTGGCGCGCTGGCGCTGCTCGATGCCGACAGCAGCGCGCTGCCGGGCATGCCGGTTCGCTGATGCCTGCCGGGAGGGCGTAGATGGAATTGGCCCTTGTCGACTTCGATCACACCGTCACCGACTGCGATACGTACGCGCGTTTCCTGCGCCGGGTGGCCACGCCCGAGCAGTTGGCCCAGGCGTGGTGGAAGGTGGGTCCGTGGCTGTTGGCCTATCGATTGAAGTTGATTTCCGCCGAGCGCATCCGTGCGCGCGTGACCCGGTTGACCCTGCGCGACCGCCACGCCGACGATATCGCCACCCTGGCGGCCGGGTTCTCCCGCGAGGTGCTGCCCGAGGTGGTGCGCCCGCAGATGCTGGAGCAGATCCGCTGGCACCTGCAGCAGCGGCATACGGTGGTGATCGTGTCCGGTTCGCTGGACCTGTACCTGCGCCCGTGGTGCGAGGCGCTGGGACTGGACCTGATCTGCAACCGGCTGGAAAGCCAGGACGGCCGCCTGACCGGGCGCTATGCCGAGGGCGACTGCGCGCCGCACAAGGCCGACCGCATCCGGGCGCGTTATGACCTGTCACGTTACGTGCGCATCCATGCGTACGGCGACAGCCGCGAAGACCGGCCGATGCTCGCATTGGCGCAGGAACGCTGGTACCGCGGCAAACCCCTGAAATGAAGCTCCCGCGCAGCCGACGCCACGCATGACATCGCCTTCCCTGCCCTTGGTCGAACGCCTTGACCGCCTGTTGCCGCAGACCCAATGCGGGCAGTGCGGCTACGACGGCTGCCGCCCCTACGCCGAAGCGATGGCGCGCGGTGAGGCGGGCGTGGACCATTGCCCGCCCGGGGGTGACGAAGGCGCGCGCGCGCTGGCATACGTGCTGGAGGTGCCGGCGCTGCCGTTCGACCGCAGCCGCGGCGAGCACAAGCCCGCGCAGGTCGCGCGGGTGGTCGAAGCCGACTGCATCGGCTGCACCAAGTGCATCCAGGCGTGCCCGGTGGATGCGATCGTGGGCGGCGCCAAGTACATGCACGCCGTCATCGCCGATCTGTGTACCGGTTGCGAATTGTGCATTCCACCGTGTCCGGTGGACTGCATTGAACTGGTGCTTACGGCAACGCGGCCGTAATCACGATCTCCACTTTCCAGCTCGGGTCGGCCAGCTTGGCTTCCACCGTCGCACGCGCCGGGGTCATGCCGCTGACCACCCACTCGTCCCACGCCGCGTTCATGCCGGCGAAATCGCCGATGTCGGCCAGGTAGACCTCCGCGCGCAGCACGTGCTGCTTGTCGCTGGCCACCAGCGCCAGCAGCTTGTCGATCTCGGCCAGCACCTGGCGGGTCTGCCCGGTGATGTCCTGGCTGGTGTCTTCGGGGATCTGCCCGGACAGATAGGCAACCTTGTTGTGCACGGTCATTTCGGACATGCGCGGACCGACGTCGAAACGTTCCAACATGGCGATGGCTCCTCTGTGATGGTCCGGGCATTGTCGCCGAAGCGGGGTAACGCTGTCGTTGCGGCCGATCCAAGCGGCCACAGCGCGCACAGCCACCCGGCTTGGCAAGTCCCCGGCGGAAGCGCACGATGCGCCGGCGAGGCACGCTGGCGTGCTTTGACCTCTTCATCGCCTGCCCCGGAGCACGCTGTACCGATGACCGATCCTGCACCTGCCCCCTCGTCCCGCGTCGGCTGGCGCCGCGCGGCGACCGTCGTCTTCAGCCTGGGCATCCTGGCGCTGGCCCTGCGTGGCCTGGCCAACGAATTCGACGACCACGGCTATCGCGCCATCCGTGAGGCCTTCCACCAGCTGGGCGCTGGCCAGATCGCACTGACCGTCATCCTGGGTCTGGCGAGCTATGCCTGCCTGATCGGATTTGATGCGATCGGCCTGCGCCGCAGCGGCAAGCGCCTGCATCCGGCGCGGGTGGGCATCACCGCCTTCCTCGCCCACACCCTGGGGCAGACGCTGGGCTTTGCGGCACTGACCGGCGGTGCCGTGCGCCTGCGCGGCTATGGCGGCGCCGGGCTGAGCCTGGCCGAGATCGGCCAGGTGGTACTGATGAGCACGCTGGGCTTCGTGTTCGGCGCCTGGCTGCTGTTGGCGCTGGCGTTCCTGCTGGAACCGGGCGCCGCCGCACTCGCATTGCCCGTGTCGGCGCAGGCCGTACGCGTGCTCGGCGCGGCAGGCCTGCTCGCCTACGTGGGCACGGTGCTGCTGGTCGGGCGCGAGGGCCGCAGCTTCCAGATCCGCGGGCACGCGCTGTGGCTGCCCGATCGCCGCACCATGCTGGGCGTGACCGCGCTCAGCGTGGTGGAGCTGGTGCTGGCCAGCGCGGCGTTCTACGTGCTGCTGCCGATGGATACCCCGACCGGGCTGCCCGGGTTTGTCGGCCTGTATCTGGTGGCCGTGCTGGCCGGACTGATTTCCAGCGTGCCGGCCGGGTTGGGGGTGTTCGAGTGGAGCCTGCTCAAGCTGCTGCCGCAGGTGGCGCCAGCTGCGGTGCTTGCAGCGGCCCTGATCTATCGGGTCACCTACTACGTGCTGCCGTTGCTGCTGGCCACCGTGCTCGCTGTAGCGCCGGCCATGCGCCGCCCGCTGCGGGTGGGTGCAGGGGCCACCCGCGCCGGCTGGACCGCGTTGCGCCCGTGGCTGCCGCAGATCATCGCGCTGGCAGTGTTCAGCGTGGGCGCCGCGCTGGTGATCGACGGCACCCTGCCAACTCCGCGCCGGCACCTTCTGCATGCCTCGCTGCCGATCCTGGAAACCTCGCACCTGCTCGGCAGCCTGGCCGGCGTGGTGCTGCTGCTGATCGGCCAGGGCCTGCAGCGGCGCAGCCACGCGGCCTGGATGCTGGCATTGGCGATCTGCGTGATCGCGCCGCTGCCGATCTGGCTGCGCGGCGGGCAGGTGCTGATCGCGCTGGCCTCGGCGCTGGTGGCGATGGCGCTATGGGCGTCGCGTCGCGAGTTCTACCGGCAGGGCGCGCTGCTCGACGAAGCGTGGTCGTGGCCGTGGATCCGCAACCTGGGTCTGGTGCTGGTGGCGGTGATCTGGCTGCTGTTCTTCGTCTACAGCCATGTCGAATACCAGAACGAGCTGTGGTGGCAATTTGCCGCGCAGGGCAACGCACCGCGTGCGTTGCGCGCACTGCTGGTGGTGGCGATCGCGTTGGCCATTTTCGGCCTGGCGCGGCTGCTGCACAGCACCCGCACGCCCCTGCCGGCGGCCGACCCGGCCACGCTCGACGCGCTGGCGCCGATCCTGCAGGCGGCGCAGGACGCCCAGGCCTGCCTGGTGCTCACCGCCGACAAGGCCGTACTGCGCGACGATGCCGGGCGCGGCTTCGTGATGATGCAGCGCTACGGCGGTTCGCTGATCGCGATGGGCGATCCGGTCGGGCCCCCCGACGTCGCACGCGCCTTGATCTGGCGCTTCCGCGAGGAGGCGGATCGCCTTGGCCTGCGCCCAGTGTTCTATCAGGTCGGCGAAGCGTACTGGCAGACTTATCTGGACCTTGGGCTGACCCTGGTGAAACTGGGCGAGGAAGCGATGGTGCCGCTGCAGGACTTCGGGCTGGAGGGACGCGAACGCGCCGACCTGCGCCAGGCCTGGAACCGGGGCAAGCGCGGCGGCCTCAGCTTCCGCGTTGCACCGCCCGGCGAGGTTGCCGCGTTGATTCCCGCGCTGGCCGCGGTATCGCAGCAGTGGCTGGACGACAAGGCCGGCGACGAGAAAGGCTTCTCACTGGGCAGTTTCGATCCGGATTACCTGGTGCGCTTCCCGGTGGCCGTGGTCGAGGCCGAGGGCCGCATCGTCGCCTTCGCCAACCTGTGGCAGGCACCGGCCGGGCACGAGCTTTCGGTGGACCTGATGCGGCACGTCGACGATGCACCGAAAGGCACGATGGATTTCCTGTTCATCGAGCTGTTCCTGTGGGGGCGCGCGCAGGGCTTCCACCGTTTTTCGCTCGGCATGGCGCCCTTGTCGGGGCTTGCCCAGCACCGCCTGGCCGGCCGCTGGAACCGCTTCGCCAACGTGGTCGCACGGCACGGCGAGCGCTTCTACGGCTTCAGCGGGCTGCGCCGCTTCAAATCCAAGTTCGCGCCGCAGTGGCGCGCACGTTATCTGGCGGCGCCAGGCGGCATGCACCTGCCGGCGGCGCTGCTGGATGCGACACGGTTGATCTCACTGGCACCGCGGAAGACGTAACGCGGCGGTCAGGACCAGGGCTTCATCTGCGCGAACGCCGCAGTGAAGCCGGCAATGCTCTCGCTGCCGTGCACGGCACTCAGCGCCTGCTCGGCCAAGGCACGCTCCTCCCATATCCACGCGAGCTTTGGGTCTTCCCCCAGCTCGCGCCACACCGACTCGAGTCCCTCGACGGAGGGTTGCGCGCCGTCGAACAAGGCCTGCGCGTAATCCAGGCTCGCCGGGCGCCAGGTGAGGTAGGCCACTGCACGCTGCGACAGCGGGATGCCGGTAACCGCGTCGGGCAGGAAATAACGCGCGCTGGCAGGCCAGGCGGGCTGCACGTCCGGCGCATCCCCTGGCGCTGCCGCCAGCCGCTTGAGCGACTCACCGCTGACCTGCAGCACCTGCGGCTTGCCCTTTTCTCCGGCCGCCGCCGAACGCTTGTCGCTGCCCAGGGTGAACGCATAGGCCCTGTCCTGCTGCGCGCGGGCGGCCATTTCCACCACCGCGTTGCGGAGCTTCAGGCAATCCGCGCCGATCGCGGTCGCGCCACCGGCCTTGGTTTCACCCACCAGCACCACGTCGTTGCCGTGCATCAGCAGGAAATCGAGCTCTCCCTTGACGTGCCTGCTCTCCGCCGGGCGCAGCGCAGGCGGGACGTTGGCACCACGGACGATGCGATAGCCCGGATCAACGCTGGAAGCGGTCGCCTCGTTCATTGCGTTGCAGAGCTGTGTCAGTGCGGTGCCGACGCGATCTTCCACGTCCCGCCCGCGCGCGCCGCCACCGCTCCGGGACTGATTCGGTGCCCGCTGCGCCAGATATTCGATCACGCTGACGTCCCGTTCCAGTTCCTGTTTTTCGGCCAGCACGTCCGCATGCGGCGCGAAGTTGGCCGCGATTTTTTCGCCCAGCGCGCAGGCGCCTGCCGTCACCCTGGCCCACTCGCCCCTGCCTGCCCGGGCGTCGTCCACGGCGGCGGCGAGCGCTTCCAAATGCGACTTTCTGGCTGGATCCGGTTCGCGCTCGATGCGCGCAGGATGCGCGAGGTCCCTCAACTTCTTCGCGGCCTGCAGCGCGGCCTCGCATTTCGGGGAAGCGACAAGCAGGCGATAGTCCTTCACCTTGGGAAAACGATGCTGCAGGATCGCCTTGCGCAGGTCGACGTCATTGTCCCTGACCAACCGCTCCAGCGTTTCCTTCAAGCCTGCGCAGAACTGCTCGCGGGTGGAGGCATTACGGACGCCCGAGCGCCAGAGCGACAGGGCGTCGGCCATCTTCTGCGCGGAAGACCCATCCCCAACCCGGGGCGCGGAGCGGTCATCGGCCAGCAGCGCGTACAAGCGCCGCTCGATAGGCGCATTGGAGATCATCGCGGGCGCCTGCAGGCGTCCCACCGAAGGCCGCTCATCGGACACCTCGACAGGCGGAGACTGGCGCGCCGGCGCAACGGATGAAACTGGAAACACTCAACACCCCACGCAGGAAGATCCGCGTTGATGGTGTACGCAACGGAGATGACGCGGCTTCCATGATTCCATCAACGCGTCGGCAGATGCTCAAGCAGCGTCTTCGCCAAGCGGTCATAGTCGCCCTTGAAATGGTGGTCGCCCGGCAACGCAATCACCGTGGCGCCGCCCTTCGGCAGCTCCGGGCACAGTGCATCGCCATCGTCCTCGCCGTACAGGCACACGGTCCGGTCCGCCGGCAACCGGGCGATCTCCGGGGCAATGGGCAGGCCATCCGCGCCGCCGCCCAACCAGTTGGTGACGTGGAATTCGTAGTCCGCCTTGCGCCCTACCGACATCAGGCCGATCAATGCGATCGACCCGCGCGTGGCCGGGTCGAGCTGGTTGATGGCGGCCGGCAGGACATCGGCGCCCTGCGAGAAGCCCACCAGCAGCAGCCGCTTGCGTTGCCACTGGCTGCCGTAATGACGTGCGATGCGTTCCAGGTCGCGGGCGAAGCCTTCGGGCGTGCGCGCCGTCCAGAAATAGCGCAGCGAATCGAGGCCGACCACCGAAATGCCGTTTTCGCTGAGCGCGGCGGCCACATCCTTGTCCAGCCCCGCCCAGCCGCCGTCGCCGGAAACAAAGATGGCCAGGGTGTCGCCGCCTTTCTGCGCGGGCACTTCCACCACCGGCAAGCCGTTGAGGCCATCCGGCGGCGGCGCCAGGCTGACACCCTTCTGCGCCCCGATCACGTTGGCGGCTGCCAGCAGTCCGGGCAGATCATCGCCCCGCGCGGTGCGCTGGAACTGCCGCCCCATCTCCACCTTGTGCACGAACGCTGTGGCGTCACCTGCCGCGCACTTGCGGTCACCGGCGGCGTTCAACCACGGAAACGCCAGCTCCGCCGGCTGCAGGCGGCCATGGCTGACACCGGCGCCGCACACCGCGCGCTCGCGCGCCTGGTCGGGGCAGAACCCGGTGGTGATCAAGCCGGCGAAGACCTGCGTATCGGCCTCCGCCGCCACTGCATAGGCCAGCTCGGCGCCGCTGCCATCGCCGCCGATCAGCGGCAGGTGGTAACCGGGCACGTGCAGGTACGCCTGGAACCAGCGCGAGAAATTCTCCACGTCGCCTGCGCCAAAGCTGCACTTGCCGCCCCCTTCATGCGCCAGACCGGCGCGCAGCCGGGCGACATCGACCTGGGCCACCAGGGCGCCCTGCGCGCGCAGGGCCTCGATGCGCTCGCGCGTGCGCTGGGGTTCACTGCCACCATCGAACCAGACCACCACGCGTTGCGGGTGGCCTTCCGGCGCGTGGATCGGGACGTCGTTGAAGCGCCCGTGGCTGACCTGCTGCGGCGCCGCCGGGGCCGCTGCGGCCCCCATCATCGACACCAGGCCCAGCACCACTCCCAGTCCCCTGCCCACACTGGCTCGCCGCATCGTCACGCATCCCGGAAAAGTCGCCCCACGATACGCCTTTTTATTTTCGTGCAGCCTCTTCACGTCGCGCCTGCCGCCACAACTGCAGCGCAGCCACGAACAACCACAGCACCACCGCGGCGATCACCAGCTTCTGCCCGGCACCGCGCGGTGGGCCCCGCCACAGCACGTGCAGCCACAGCAGCGCGAAACACAGCCAGGCCCACCACCACGCGGCGCTGGCCCAGCGCGCCCACTGCGGGTCGGCACGCAGGTACCAGCTCTGCAGCAGCATCGCCACGCTCACGCACAGGAACGCGGTGTTGGCCGCCAGGCCATGGACCAACGGGGCCAGCAGCGGCGCCTGCCCGGGCAGCCAGCTGTCGCCGATGGCCACGCCCATCAGCCCCAGTCCCGCCACGCAGAACAGCAGCGGCGCCGCCGCGCTGCGCCGCGGCGAGCGGCTGGCGGCGTGCAGCGACCAGGCCAGCAGCATGATCGCTACGGCCAGTACGCAGTAGGCGGTCCGCAGCGCAAGGCCCCACGGGCCATGCAGGTACAGGCTCAGCGTGGCCTGCACCCAGTCAAGGTCGTGGCGTGCCCATTGGGTCCACAAGGCGGTCAGCACGAACCCGGCCAGCGCCAGCAGCGCCAGGCCGGCCACATGGGCGTGGGCAGGAAGCTTCATCGCAGGCAGTGCTCAGGGCGCGGCATCGGGGTGGCGCAGCCGCCAGGCCGCGAGGGCGGCGCGATAACGCTGCAGCTCGTCGCTGTACAGGTCCAGCACGCACAGCGGGCAGCCGCTGCCGCAGCACTCGTTGGGGCCGGGTTCTTCCGGCGGTTGCGGGCGCGGATCTGGATCGGGCGTGGCGGATGGGAGAGGAACGGGCATGGCGTGAGCGACGGATTTCAACCGGTGCAGTGTAATCGACCGCTGTCAGTACCCGAGTCGCCGGCGCAGGTTGGCCCGCGCCGGCGCATCCAGGCGCTGGTGGAAGAACTCGCTGAGGAAGATGCGCGGGCTGCGCAGCAGGTGCTTGAGGAACCGCCGCCGGTTGAGCCGGAACAGGAAGCCGGGCACATGCCCGGCGTATTCCTCCGCGATGCCACGGTCGTAGGCATCGAACACGTCGGGCGGCGCGCCCAGGATGGCCATGTCGCAGTCCAGGAACAAGGCCGCTTCGGGGTCAACGTCGGCGGTGCCCAGGGTGCCATGGCGCGCGGTCAGCAGGATCAGCTGTTCGATCCGGGCCACATCCACGCCGGCGCCCGGCAGCCAGCGCTCCACCTGCGCACGTGCCAGCGCGGCCGAGCGGGCTTCGTTGTCGTTGCGCCCGGCCTCGTAGATCGCATCGTGGTACAGCGCGGCGAGCTGCACTTCGCGCGGGTGCACCCAGCCCGGGCCGTCGGCCACCGCCTGGCAGTGCAGCAGCACCGCGCGCACGTGGGGGTAGCCGTGATAGGCCCGCGGGGGCGTGGCGTAGGCGGCTTCCAGGTCGGCCTGCATGGCCGCCGGCATTGAAAGCGGGGAGAAGGTCATGACGGCATCATTGGCCGGTCCCGCGGCGGATGGCAAGGGCGCTGGCTGGTGAAACAGGCCGACAAGCGGTGCGCCGGCTGCCGGGCGTCGGCCTAGACTGCAGCAACGAAGGCTTCGTCATGCCCGCGAGGTGACCGCGATGAACGGCTGGAAATCCCTTGCCCTGTTGGCCCTGTTGGCCGCCGCACCGACGCCGGTGCTGGCCGCGCCTGCGGATACCGCTGCCGCGCAGGCCCCGGCCGTCGACCCCATTCCCTCTCCCCAGCAGATCCTGGCCATTCCGCCGGATCTTCGCGCGTTGCTGCAGGAACGGGTGATCGCCCCGGTCAGTTCGCGCGAACAACGGCTGGTGCGCTTGGTGCACCTGATCTTCGACGAAGACGCGATGCACCTGGAGTACGACCCGTATGCCACCCACACCCTGGCCGAAACGTGGAAGACGCACCGCGCCAACTGCCTGTCCTTCACCCTGATGTTCGTCACCCTGGCGCGCGCGGCGGGCATCGATGCCCGGGTACAGGAGGTGGCACAGGTGGTCACCTGGCACCAGGACCAGGGCGTGATCTACAACGTGGGCCACGTCAACGTGGGGCTCAACCTCAACGGTCGCACCGCCGTGGTCGATCTGGACCGCAACGTGCTGTATGACCGCTACGGGCCGCGCCCGATCACCGAGCAGCGCGCCCTGGCGCACTTCTACAACAACCGCGGTGCCGAACACATGGCCGAGGGAGACACCGCGCAGGCGCGCGCGTACCTGGACGCCGCGCTGGCGATGGCACCGGCCTTCCCTGCCGGCTGGAACAACCTGGGCGTGCTTGATACCCGCGAAGGCCGCCTGGACCAGGCCCGGAAGGATTACGAGCAGGCCCTGCAGCTGCAACCGCGGCATGCGGCGGCGCTGACCAACGCCAGCGCGTTGTATCGCAGGCTGGGCGATGCGCGCCGCGCTGACGTGCTGGCCAAGCGGCTGGAACAGGTGCAGAAAAGCGATCCCTTCGCGCAGTTCCGGTTCGGCAACGAAGCCGAACAGCGCCACGACTATGCGCAGGCCATTGAGTACT
Organism: Stenotrophomonas sp. GbtcB23; assembly: GCF_019091045.1. Classification (NCBI taxonomy): domain Bacteria; kingdom Pseudomonadati; phylum Pseudomonadota; class Gammaproteobacteria; order Lysobacterales; family Lysobacteraceae; genus Stenotrophomonas; species Stenotrophomonas sp. GbtcB23. The sequence continues at coordinate 22,050 of NZ_JAGXKC010000015.1, forward strand.
ACCGGCAGGCGGTGCGCCTGTACAGCAGTGCGCACCAGTTCCATTTCGGGCTGGCACGCGCGTACTTCCTGGCCGGCAACACCCGCCGCGCGTCACTTGAAATGCTGCGCGCCCGCGACTTGGCCGGCGAAGATGCCGACGTGCTGCGGGCGACCTACCAGGCCAAGCTGGACAGCCTGCAGAAATGGCGGGAACGCACGGCCAGCAATTGAATGGCGGCGTGCCGCCGCTGATCCGTAACGACCAACGGTCGTTACCTACGCCTTTTTCAAAAAACAGGTCTTCAGGACCAGGCCCTTGATCTTGTCCGAGTTGCCTTCGATGTGCTCGGCATCGTCTTCGACCAGGCGGATGTTGCGGATCACGGTGCCCTGCTTGAGCGGGATCGACGAGCCCTTGACCTTCAGATCCTTGATCACGGTGACGGTGTCGCCGCTGGCCAGCGTGTTGCCGTTGCTGTCACGCACGACCAGGCCCTGGCCGCCTTCATCGCCGGCCGCCCACTCATGGCCGCAGTCGGCGCAGATCCACAGCGCGCCATCGGCATAGGTGTTTTCCAGGGTGCATTGCGGGCAGGCGGGTGCGGCGGACATGATGAAGCCTTCAGGTTCGGAACAACCCCCATTGTAACCGCCCGGCCCGGCCAGGCCTTGCACCGGCGGCCCGCTTGCCGCACAGTGCGCGCCCCCTGACCTCCGGCCCGGCCCCGCATGAAAATCGGCATCGACTTTGGCACCAGCAACTCCGCCGCCGCCGCCGTGGTGGACGGCCGGGTCGTGCCGATCCGGTTTGGCGAGGCCGAACAGTTCCGCACCACGGTGTACTTCCCCGAGGTGATGCGCGATCCGAACGACTTCGAACTGACCCCGGCGCTGGAGCACGAACTGGCCCGGTTGATCGACGCGGCCGCGCGCGACGCCCGCGCCGCCGGGCAGGAACGCGCGCCGGATGCGCTGCGCCGGGAGGCCCTGCGCGTGGTGCGCCGGCAGTGGATGGAAGAGCAGATGCGCGCGCCGCTGAGCTCGACCAAGCTGCTGCAGAACGCGGTGTACGGGGATGAGGCGCTGGAAGCCTACTTCGAGGAGAACGAAGGCAACCTGGTGCAGAGCCCGAAATCGATGCTGGGCTACAACCTGCACCCGCGCGCGCGCCAGACCATCACCGGTATCGCCACGCACATCCTCGAGCACATCCGGCTGACCGCGTCGCGCCAGCTCGACGCGCCGGTGCGCACCGCCACGCTGGGCCGCCCGGTGCAGTTCCGCAGCTCGATCGGCGCGGCCGGCAACGACCAGGCGCTGGACATCCTGCACACCGCCGCGATCGCCGCGGGTTTCGACAGCGTCGATTTCCTGGAGGAACCGGCTGCCGCAGCCATGCATTACCACGCCGAAAGCGCGCAGGAACATGACGCGGTGGTGGTCGACATCGGCGGCGGCACCACCGATGTGGCGCATGCGCGGGTGGGCGGCGTACAGGCCCCGAAGATCCATCGCGCATGGGGTATCGCGCGCGGTGGTACCGATATCGACCTGGCCTTGAGCCTCGGCGCCTACATGCCGCTGTTCGGCCGCGGCCACAGCCGCGTGCCGGCGCACCACTACGTGGAGGCCGCGATGGTGCAGGACATGACCCGCCAGCGCGATTTCCGCCAGCACAACTACCGCGAGGCCGAGGCGCCGTGGGGCGCGCGCCTGCAGGCGCTGCAGGACACCGGCAACACCGCACGCCTGTACCGCGAGGTGGAGCGCTGCAAGATCGCCCTGAGCAGCGCGCCAGAGCACACCAGTGCGCTGGACTTCATCGAACGCGGCCTGGGGGTGGATGTCGACCCGTCCCGGCTGGAAGCGGCGGCCGGCAGCTACCTGGGCGAACTGACCGGGTTGCTGGAACAGGTCCGCGCCGATATCGGGCACGACCCGGCGGCGATCTTCCTGACCGGCGGCATGTCACGCGCGGGCTATCTGCAGGCGGCGGTGGCCGCTGCCTTCCCCGGCTCGACGCTGGTGCGCGGCAACCCCTCGTTCGGCGTGGTGCACGGCCTGGCGTGGGCCGCGGCAGCTTGAACCTTCGGCCGCGAAGCCCCGTGGGACAAGGGTTTCCGGCCGTGAAACCCTCGCATTAACAAAACGTTACGCCGAAAGCGCTATCATCTTTCGGCTTCGATGCGCAATGCGCATGTCGTACCCAGCCTCGAAGAGGCCACCATCCTCGCCGATACCGCCGCCGTCCGGATCCGTCCGCGGCGCTGGGATCGTCTATCGCTGTGATCCGGCTCGTTCCCAGCATGCAGCACCCCCTGAGCCGCCAAGAGATATTCGATTGGGCGAAATCGCCAAGGCCGACCCCATCGACTGCCGCCGCTGCGACGCAGTCTGTTGCCGGCTGTCGGTCACCGTCATGCCTGACGACGCGGTACCCGGCTACCTGCTGGATACCGACGAAGCGGGCCGCACCGTGATGGCGCGCAACGACGAAGGTTGGTGTGCCGCGATCGACCCCTATCACCTGCGCTGCACCATTTATTCGCAGCGTCCCGCGATCTGCCGCCAGTTTGCGATGGGCGGCGATGACTGCCGCCTCGTGCGGCAGGACTACCGTCGACAACAGCACGATGCGTCGACGATTTTTTTCACGCTACACCCATGACAGGAGCATCCATGGCCCGTTCGCCAAAGACCTCCCCCAAGGCAGGCAACACCGTTCGCGTTGACCGCAAGCAGGGTTCCAACACCGCACTGAGCAGCGCCAGCATCGCTGCCGATCTGGCTGCGTTCCGCAAGAGCGGCGGCAAGATCGAAGTACTGGGCAACACCCTGGCGCTGAAAAAGGCCGGCTGACGCCGCTGCCGTCCGCACCGGCCCCAGGCCGGTGCGGGGGCCGCACTCAGCGGCCGCCCAGCGAGACCCGCACGTTGCCCGAATGGGCATTGATCGAAATATCGCCGTCACCGCCGCCCAGGCGCGTGTCCAGGCTGCGACCCGGGCCATAACGCGGCCGTTCCACCTGGCCGGCATCGGACTGGATGTCGCCACTGAAGGTCTTCACGGCCAGCTGCGCCGAGACCTTGGCCGGCAGGCGCAGGGCGATCGACCCGCTCACCGTCTGCAACGTCACCTTGCCACCCGGCGCCAGGCCGGACGCTGCCACGGTGAGGTTGCCGGAGACCGCTTCGGCGGCCAGGCGCTGCACCTGCGCCGTGTCCAGGCGGATGCTGCCCGATACCGTTTCCGCCGAGACCTCACCGCCCATGCCGCCGCCGGCCTGGATCGAACCGCTGACCGCACGCAGGGCCATGCGCTGGCTCTGTACCTGCGCGCGGATATCGCCGCTGACGGTACTCAGGCTGGCTTCGGCCGTGCGCCCGGCGGCCGAGACATCGCCACTTACCGCATTGGCCTGCAGGCGGCGCAGGTCGACCTCGGCCACGTCGATGTCGGCACTTACCGTGCCCAGCTGCACTTCCACCGAGCGCGGCACCCGCAGCTCCAGCGTGGCGCCGCCATTGTTGCCGTTGCGCGGGTAGATCACTTCCCAGCGCACCCGGTTGGTGCTCTTGTCCTGCTGCAGGCGCAGGCCATCGGCCATGCTGCCGGTCAACGCCACTTCATTGCGATCCCAGCCCCGCACGGTGACCTTGCCGGCGATGTTGCTCACTTCCACGCGCCCGCCCGCGGCCAGCGGATGGCGCTCGTCGACGCGGGTGGCGGCCTGCGCGGCCAGGGGCAGCAGCACGGCCAGGGCTGCGGTGAAACGAAGGGTGTTTCGCATGGGACTCTCCTTCAGGATGGCAGGCCAGCGGCGTTGACGGCCTGCTGGGTAAGTTCAAGGCGCAGCGCGTAAGTGCGCTGCAGCTGGGTAAGCAGGTAACCCGAGCGCGGGTTTTCGGCGATGGCCGCGCGGATGTACACGGCACTGGTATCCAGTTCGTGCAGCGCCGGCTGCCAGTCCGCGCCGATCGGGGCCGCTGGCAGCGTGGCCATCGCCTGCTGGTACTCGGCGGCGATCACGTCGGCCTGCCGTTGCAGGGGCGACGGGCGCGGCGTGGGCGGCGTGGAGGTGGGTACCACCATCAGCACCGCCAGCGCGGCGGCCAGGCCCAGGCCGACGCGCAGCGACCAACGGCGCGCACGCGGTGCCGGCGCAGCGGCTGGCAGCGCAGCCACGCGCGGCGGAAGCTGCGCAGCGATGCGCTGCCAGGCATCCGCCGGCGGCAGTCGTTCGGCGGGCAGCGCGCGCAGGCGCGCCTGCAGATCGGAATCGAGGTCGTGGTTGTCGTTCATGCCGGTTCTCCCAGACGCGCGCGCAACAGGCCGCGCGCGCGGTGCAACTGTGCCTTGGAACTGCCCACCGCCATCTGCAGCTGGTCGGCAATCTCCTGGTGTTTCCATCCTTCGATGTCGTGCAGTACCAGCACCGCCCGGGCGCGCGGCGGCAGGGTCTCCAGCGCGCGCTCCAGGTCCAGGCTGGTCCCCGCGCAGCGATCCACTGCCGGCACTGCCGCCAGCAGGTCCCAGCCTTCTTCGCCGCTGTCGCCCGCGTCGCGGGCGGCATTGGCGCGAAGCTCCATCAGCGCCGCATTTACCCCCAGCCGGTGCAGCCAGGTACCCAGGCTGCTGTCGAAGCGGAACGCCGGCAGTGCGCGCCAGGCCTGCAGGAACGCTTCCTGGAGCGCATCCTCGGCACGCGCGGCATGACCGCCGCACAGCCGCCACAACACCGCATACAGGCGCGGCGCGTGCCGATGGTAGATGCGCTCGTAGGCGGCGGTGTCGCCGGCCACCGCCGCCCGCACCCACGCGCACTCGTCGGTGGAATCGGCGTCGTTGGCAGCGCGGAGGGCGGGCATGGTCGTATCGAGCATATCCCTTGGATGCGGGGTCGATCGAAAAGGTTTAAACCTTTCCGGCACCCGCGGCATCCAATCTCCTGTCACCACGCCGGGCGTGGTCCCAGGAGTTGCCCATGTCCCCCAGTTGCCTTGCCCTTCTGCTGTCGCTGGCCAGCGCGTGCACCCTGCCGGGAAGCCCGGTGACGCTGCGGGTGGCACTGCCGCCGCAACCGGACCTGTGCGTGCAGTACCAGGACCATGCACCGCTCTGCGTTTCAAGGCTGGTCGGTGTGCTCTCGCAGCCGCGCAGGGCCCGGCGCTACCGCGCGGGGTAAACTGACGCCCCCACGTCGAACCCCGGTTTCCATGAAAGAACACCTGCCCACCTGGACCCATGAGTGGCTGCAGTACGGGGCGCCTGCCCTGAAGATCCTGCTGACCCTGCTGGTGGCGTGGCTGCTGCGGCTGGTCGCGCGCCGGCTGCTGCGCCGCGTGGGCGAGCACTACACGCTGCCACCGGAGATGGTGATGGGCGCGCGCCGGGTGTTCACGTTCGTGGTGTATTTCACCGTGCTGCTGGTGGTGCTGCAGATCATCGGCGTGCAGGCCAGCGTGCTGTGGACCGCGTTCACCGGCTTTGCCGCAGTGGGCGCGGTGGCCTTCTTTGCCGCGTGGAGCGTGCTCTCCAACATCTTCTGCACCCTGCTGATCTTCACCACCCGCCCGTTCCGGCTGCACGACTACATCGAGGTGCTGGAGAACGGCGAGAAGCCCGGACTGAAGGGCCGCGTCATCGACGTCAACCTGATCTACACCACCCTGCAGGAAAACAGCGGCGGCCACGAAGGCACGGTGCTGCAGATTCCCAACAACATGTTCTTCCAGCGCACGGTGCGCCGCTGGCGTGATCCGTCGCAGGCGCCGGGCGGCATCCAGGGCGACGGGTGATCCGGCGTCAGCGCAGCTGGCTGTCCTTGCTGCCCCGCCGGTTGTACATGCCCGCATCCTGCTGCGCGGCATCCTCGGCCTCCTGGCAGCGCACGCACAGGCGCACGCCGGGCACGGCACGGCGCCGCGCTTCGGGGATGGGCGCTTCGCATTCCTCGCAATGGGTCAACCCCGGACCGTGGCGCAGCTGCGCGCGGGCGCGCTGGATCGCGTCATCCACGGTCGCGTCGATCTGGTCCTGGACGGCGCCGTCGCCTGCCCACCCTGTGGCCATGCCGCATCTCCCATACCGTTGCCCGAGCGCCAGCATAGATCCGGCCGGGCGACGTCGGTTTACGGCCGGCTGAACATCCACCGCTTCCAGTGAACCGTTCAGCCCGGCATCACCAGATCAGGTCGTCGGGCACCTGGAACTGCGCGTAGTAGGCATCGTCCTCGGCATTGCCGGTGCTGGGCTCGGCGGACGGGGCGCGATCCTTGCCGTTGTCGAGCACGATCACGGCCGGATCGCGTTCACGGATCTTGTCGGCGGCCGCACGCGGCACCAGCTCGAAGCCCTCGCCCAGCCGCACGATCACCAGGCTGCCCGCAGCCAGCTGGCGGCGCAGCATCTCGTTGACCAGCAGCGTGCGGATCAGGGTGCCGTCGTTGAAGCGGTACTCGCTTTCGCCTTCGCGCTTGACCCGGTTGCTTTCGATGATCTGGCGCACCTGGGCCTGCAGCTCCTGCAGGCGGTTCTTTTCCTTGCGCTCGGCTTCCAGCGCGCGGTCGCGCTCGGCCTTTTCCGCCCGCAGGCGCTCGGCCTCGCGCTGGCTGTCGGTGGGCGCTACCGGGGCCTTGCCGTGGCGGGCCTTCACCTGCTCGCGTGCGGCCTGGGACACCTGGGATTTCTTGACCAGCCCGGCCTTGAGCAGCTGTTCCTGCAGGGGATTTGCCTTCGCCATTGCCTTTGCATCTGTTGGTGCGGGATTCCAGCCGTCATCATAGCGGCATGACCGCCCTGAAGTACCTTGCCGGCTACCCCGACGCCCTGCAGCAGCAGGTGCGCGAGCTGATCGCGGCCGATCGGCTGGGCCCCTGGCTGGAACGCCGCTATGCCGAGCTGCACACGGTGCGCAACGACCGTCAGCTGTATGACTACACCCAGGCCCTGAAGGAGCGCTACCTGCGCCAGTCGGTGCCGTTGTCCAAGGTGATCTACGACAGCCGCCTGCAGGTGCTCAAGCACGCACTGGGCACCCATACCACCGTGTCGCGGGTGCAGGGCAGCCGGCTCAAGGCCAGCCGCGAGATCCGCATTGCCAGCGTGTTCCGCGAGGCACCTGCCCCGTTCCTGAAGATGATCGTGGTGCACGAACTGGCGCACCTGAAGGAATCGGACCACAACAAGGCGTTCTACCAGCTGTGCACCCACATGGAAGCGGACTACCATCAGCTGGAGTTCGACCTGCGCCTGTACCTGACCCACCTGGAGCGGGCCAGCGGCTGACGCTCAGCCGATACCGGCCCAGCGCAGCGCGGCGGCCGCCGCCGCACCCAGCACCACCACTGCCAGAAATGGCAGGCGCAGCAGCAACGCCACGGCCGCCACGGCCAGCGCGGCCAGGCGGGCATCCAGCGCCACCGACGCACCGGCAGCCACCGCGTTCATGGCGGTCAGCGACGCCAGCAGGCCGATCGTGAGCGTGCCGGCCACCCGGGTCATGCGCGGCGACTCCAGCCAGCGCGCCGGCACCAGCCACCCGGCCAGCTTGATCGCATAGGCCGCCACGCAGCCCAGCAGCAACCATGCCCACAGGCTCATACGTGCTCCCCGGACGAACGCGGCTCAACGTCCGGCTCCAGCCCTTCATCGCGTGGACCGGGCACGAACGCGCCCCACACGGCCGCCACCGTGGCCGCCAGCAGGATCGGAATGCCCGGTGGCACCCACGGCAACGCCAGCACCGTGACGAGCGCGGCCACGATAGCGATGGCCACCGCATCACGCTGGCGCAGCCGGGGCCACAGCAACGCCAGGAACGCCGCCACTGCGGCACCGTCCAGGCCCCACCGGCGCGGATCACCCAGCGCGTCGCCGGCGATGGCGCCGACGGCGGTGAACAGGTTCCAGAGCAGGAACACGCCGACGCCGGCGGTCCAGAACCCGCGCCGCTGCTCCAGCGCCACGGTCTGGCTGGACGCGGTGGCGGCCGATTCGTCGATGGTGATCTGCGCACCCACCCCGCGCCGCCAGCCGCGCAGCCCGAGCATCCGGTTCATCTGCATGCCGTATACCGCGTTGCGCACGCCGAGCAGCGTGGCGGCGGTGAACGCGGCGGAACCGGCACCGCCGCCCGCGATCACGCCGATGAACGCAAACTGCGAGCCGCCGGTGAACATCAACAGGCTCAGCGCCTGCGCCTGCCACGGACTCAGCCCGGCCGCCACCGCCAGCGCACCAAAGGAAATGCCATACAGGCCGGTAGCCACGGCAATGGAAAGGCCGACTTTCACGGCAGCGGACGCGCGCCAGTTCATCATCGGATCATGCCAGCAGCGGCGCGGGGCCGCAGCCCTGTCACGCGCAGCCCCGGCCCCGAGCCAGTACACTCCCCGCCCGCGTCCCGCTTTGTGCTGCCTGCCTGATGACCGATCCGATCCGACTCGACAAACACCTGACCCGCCTGATCGGCTGCTCGCGGGGCGACGCCCAGCGCTTCATCGAGGGAGGCTGGGTGACCGTCAACGGTGTGGTGGTCGAACAACCGCAGGCGATGGTCACCGATGAAGTGGTGGTGCTGCGCGAGAACGCCGAGGCGACCCGCGCCGAGACGGTCAGCATGCTGCTGCACAAACCAGCCGGGATGCGCGCTGATGCACTGTGCGCACTGGTCACGCCGGAGACCCGCAGCGAACTGGACGCCACCGGCGTGGCCCTGCTGCAGCGGCACTTCCACGCGCTGCAGCTGGTGATGCCGCTGGCCGATGAGGACAGCGGCCTGGTGGTGGTCAGCCAGGACGGCCGCGTGGTGTCGCATCTGAAGGACCGCGGCGCGACGCTGGAGCAGGAATACCTGGTCGAGGTCAGCGGCGAGCTGGTGCCCTACGGCATGAAGCGGCTTGCGCACGGCCTGAGCTTCCGCAACTGGCCGTTGCCGCCGTGCAAGGTCAGCTGGCAGAACGAAACCCGTCTGCGCTTTGCGATCAAGCCGGTGGCCCCCGGCCAGCTGCGCGACATGTGCCGGCAGGTCGGGCTGGAGGTCATCAGCGTGCGTCGCCTGCGCATCGGCCGGGTGGCGATGGGCAAGCTGGCCCCGGGCCAGTGGCGCTACCTGGCGCCGGACGAACGCTTCTGAGCCGCGCACGCAACCCGCAGAAGCCACTGTGGCGCCGCGTGCTGCGCGGCGCGGGCATCCTGCTGGCGATCGTGACCCTGCTGGTGCTCAGCGGGCTGCTGCTGGGCGACCACCTCACGCCCAAGGCGATGGGACCGCGCAGCACCGTGCTGCCGCTGCAGCCGGCACAGAGCGCGATCGATCGCGAGGTGGTGCGCCTGCAGGCCGAGCACCCGGACCAGTCCGGCGTGGCGTTCCTGTCCGAAGGGCTGGATGCGTACGCCGCGCGCGCGGTGATCACCCGCCATGCCGCCCGCAGCCTGGACCTGCAGTACTACATCTGGAAGGACGACCTGATCGGCCACCTGATGGCGCAGGAGCTGTACCAGGCCGCCGAACGTGGCGTGCGCGTGCGCCTGCTGCTGGATGACATGAACGCGCAGGACAAGGATGCATTGATGATGGCGCTCGATGAGCACCCCAACATCGAGATCCGCCTCTACAACCCCTTCCGCAACCGCGATGGACTGTGGCGGCTGGTGGAGATGGTGCAGCGCTTCTTCAGCGTCAACCACCGCATGCACAACAAACAGTGGATCGCCGATGGCCGGATCGCCATCGTCGGCGGACGCAACATCGGCGAGGAATACTTCAGCGCGCGCAGCGATGTGAACTTCCGCGACCTGGACCTGATCGTGGCCGGCAAGGCGGTGCAGCAGGCCAACACGATCTTCGATGCGTACTGGAACAGCGACGCGGCGGTCCCCGTGGCCGCCCTCGCCTTCCACACCCCGGCCCAGCTGCGCCTGCTGATGCTTGAATCGGCACACGAGGCCAAGCTGGCGGCCGCCCGACCCTATCTTGAGCGCGTCGAGCGTTCGCCGGCAGCGCGTTCGTTCTACACCGATGCGGTAGACCTGCACTGGTCGCCGGGCGTGGAGATCGTGTCCGATCCGGCGATGAAGCACCGCCGCGACGACCCCGCCAACTGGCTGGTCACCCGCCTGGTGCGCGAACTTGAGGCCACCCGCCACAAGGCGCTGTTGATCTCGCCCTACTTCGTGCCAGGCGAGGAAGGCACGCGCGGGATGGCCGCGATGGTGCAGCGCGGCGCCTACGTAGGCGTGGTCACCAACTCACTGGCCGCCAATGACGTGGCGGCCGTGCACAGCGGCTACATGCATTACCGTGCACCGCTGCTGCGCGATGGCGTGCACCTGTACGAACTGCGATCGCGCGGCGCGGGTGGCGGCAGCGGCGGCCTGTTCGGCAGCAGCGGCGCCAGCCTGCATACCAAGGCCTTCATGATCGATGACCAGCGTGGCTTCGTCGGCTCGTTCAACCTGGACCCGCGTTCTGCCTACCTCAACACGGAGATGGGGGTGCTGTTTGATGATCGGGAACTGGCCGCGCAGTTGCGCGCGGAATACCTGCGCCTGGCCGATCCGAAGCAGAGCTATTGGGTGACGCTGGGTGCCGATGACCAGGTGCGTTGGCTGGATCGGGCCGAACAGCCCCCGCAATTGCTGGATCGAGAGCCGGACACCTCGTTCTGGCAGCGCGCCAGCGCCCGCGCCATCAGCTGGTTGCCCTTGGAATCCCAACTTTAGGAGCAGCCACGCGGGGCGTGGCGCTACGCGTCGGCCGACTCGTCCGCCTCCAGCGTTTCCACCGCGCGACCATGCAGGCGGCGCCAGATCCACTGCAATGCATGCGCCGGGGTGTCATGCAGCTGCTCCAGCAGCGCCAGCGCCTGGGCCTGGCTGATCCGGCCATGCCGGCACAACAGGCTGGCCGATGCCCCGGCACGCGCGAAGTGCAGGCTGGCCGCCAGCCCACCGCCTGTCGCATCGGCGTCGCGCAGCAGCGCCTGGTGCACCGAGGGCGGCAGTTCCCAGGCCGCCGCGATGCGGCTGGCCACCGGCAGGGTCCAGGCATCCAGCAGGGTGCCGGCAAGCTGCGGTGACGGCAGCACAGCCTGTTCACGGGCAACGTCCAGCAGGTGTCGCATCACCAGGGCCGCGCCAAGGCCTTGGGTCAGCCCCATCCACTGCGCGGCGAAGCCGTCTTCATGGGTCACCAGGCGGGCGTGATCGGCTGCGGCCCGCGAGGCCAGCAGCGCGTGCTCCCAGACCACGGTTCCGAACTGCGGAAAGGCGTCGCTGTGCAGTTGCATCACCGGTTGCACCAGCACCGCGCTGATGATCTGGCGGATGCCCTCGGTACCGACCAGCGTGACCGCACGCTGCAGGCTGTCCACCGGCTTGGCCTGCAGCCGGTAGACCGGGCTGTTGGCGATGCGCAGCAGGTTGCCGGTCAGCACCGCATCCTGGCTGATGATCGAGGCCATGCTGCGCGCCGAGGCATCGCTGTCGTTCACGGTCTGGATCAGCTGTGGCAGCAGCTGCGGCCGGCGCGGCAAGTGCCGGGCCGACCAGTCCTGCGCCTCCAGCGCTGCCGCCACCGCCGCCAGCAGGGCCGCGTCCTGCGCGACGGTGGCCGGCGCGCTGCCGCTGCCCGGCCGCAACGCCAGTGCGTGCAGGCCGGCCTGCAGCACCTGGTCCGCATCGCCACTGCAGGGCTGAGGCGGGGTCGGCGGCTGCGGCTGCGTACGGGCCCGGCCGCCGGTACTACCCGGCGCCGGTCCCGCCTCCGCCGGGCGGCGATACCAGCCCCACCCCAGAAATGCCACGACCAGCACGCCGACCCCCGCCAGGATCGCCATCATCGGGCCGCGCCCCTGCCGGTGCGGCACCGCACCCGAATTGTCGCCACTGCACCCACGTGTTCCGTCCTGGCTTGCCGGTACTGCGCACCGTTGCCACGGCATCGGCCCGGAACGGGGCAACTTTAGCGGGCGATGGTCACCCCGCCCTGACAACACCGTCCGGCGGAATGCACTAGAATGGCGCCGCGCGACCCGTCCTGACCAACCGACGACGTCGCTTTTTTTGTTTTACACCCACCTTTTGCTGGTGCGTTCGCCGGCGTTTGCCGTCGTTCGCAGCATCGGAGTCGCCATGTTATTTGAAACCCTCGAAACGTCCGGCCATGAACAGGTGGTGTTCTGCCACAGCCGCGATGCCGGTCTGAGGGCCATCATCGCCATCCACAACACCACGCTGGGTCCGGCGCTGGGCGGTGTGCGCATGCGCCCTTACGCCAGCACGGACGACGCGCTGGCCGACGCGCTGCGGCTCAGCCGCACGATGACCTACAAGAACGCGCTGGCGGGCTTGAATGTCGGGGGTGGCAAGGCGGTGATCATCGGCGACCCGCGCAAAGACAAGACCGAAGTGCTGTTCCGCGCGTTCGGCCGTTACGTGGATTCGCTCGGCGGGCGCTACATCACCGCCGAGGACGTCGGTACCGACGTCAATGACATGGAAAACATCTACCTGGAAAGCGAGTACGTCACCGGCGTGCACCAGGTACACGGCGGCTCGGGCGACCCGGCCCCGTTCACCGCCTACGGCGCGCTGCAGGCGCTGATGGCGGCCATGCAGCACAAGCTCGGCCACGAGGAAGTGGGCAAGGTCAGCATCGCGGTGCAGGGCCTGGGCCATATCGGCATGGAACTGGTGAAGCTGTTGCGGGATCGCGGCGCCAAGCTGTTCGTCACCGATCTGGACCCTGTGCTGGTGGAGCGCGCGGTGACCGAGTACGGCGCCGAGGCGGTCAAGCCCGATGACATCTACGACGTCAACGCCGATGTGTTCGCGCCCTGCGCGCTGGAAGGGGCGATCAATGCGCAGACCCTGCCGCGCCTGAAGTGCAGAATCGTCTGCGGCACCGCCAACAACCAGCTCTCCACGCCAGAGATCGGCGATGAGCTGCATGCCCGCGGCATCCTGTATGCCCCGGACTATGCGGTGAATGCGGGCGGGGTGATGAATGTGTCGCTGGAAATCGACGGCTACAACCGCGAACGCGCGATGCGCCTGATCCGCAGCATCTACCACAACCTGGGCCGCATCTTCGCGCTGTCCCAGCAGGAAGGCATTGCGCCGCAGCGCGCCGCCGACCGCATCGCCGAAACCCGCATCCAGTCGATCGGCAAGCTGAAGATGCCGCTGGGTCGTGCGCGCCCGCGACTGGGCACGCTGCGCGGCGGGTGATCCCAACGGGCAGATGAAAAAAAAGGGCGCGATCAACTCGCGCCCTTTTTTGTTGCCTGTCGCGCCTGGATCAGAACGCGGCGGCGTACCGCAGCGCGACCTGGCTGAGGTCGCCTCGCGGGCCGAAGCGCTGGTCGTAGCCGAACGAGAGCTGCGAGTTGCGCGTCAGCCAGGACTGCACCGACAGGCCGAACAGGCCGCCGGAGCGGGCCGGCTGCAGCCCGGCCACCGGCGCCCAGGCATCCACGCCCACGAAGCTGGCATCGAAGGCCAGGCCATCGCTGGACAGCGTCTGCTGCCACTCGGCATAGCCGCGCAGCGACCAGCCACGCAGGCGCGTTTCCGCTCGCAGGCCGGCCAGCGCCTGGCTGCGGCTCGACGCGCGGCTGTCCGCACGCAGGCCGAAGCCGAAGCCGCCGTCTTCGCTGAAGCTGTCGCTGTCCAGGCGCGCGTAGTCCGCACCGAGGTACGGCGTCAACGATGCCCCGGCACCGCCGAAGCGGTAGCCCGATTCCACGCTGGCGGTGCTGAAGTTGCCGCCGTAACGGGCATTGACCCCGTACTGCCCCGCGCCCAGCAACAGCTGGCGGTCGATCTCGCGGGTGAACTGGCCGGCGCCCAGCTGCGCCAGGGTGTAGGCCGCACCACTGTTCCAACCCGCGTACAGCTGGGCCTGCGACTGGCGGTCACGACCGCTGTCGCCGCCCCACTCGCGGCTGCTGTTGCTGCGCGTTTCGCCAAAGGCAAAGCCCATGACGCCGTTGCTGCCCAGCGCCATGTCCTGGCCCATCATCCAGCCCTGGGTCTGGAAGCCGCTGCCGGCGAAGCTGCCCTGCCCGGCCTCGCCCAACGCACTCTGCCAGGCGCCGCGCAGGCGCGGTGCGGCGGACACGGCATCGAAGCGCGTCGACAAGGCGCGGCGATTCATGTCGAGGTTGTCGAAGGTCATGCCGTTGGCCAGGCTGTGCGCCTTGCCCGACAGGCTTTCCAGGCTGGCCTCCAGGCCGGCCGCGCCCTGCACCCGCTGCAGCTCGCCGGCCGCATCGGCAAAGCCCGGCGTGCCCGGACCGGTGCCGGTATCGAGCAGGTCGAACGCCTGTTCCACGCGCAGGGCCGAGGCGGCCGAAATGGCACCCAATCCGGCCGACGCCGCAGCGCCGGAAACGCTCACGCGGTTGATGTTCAACCCGGCCGAGTAGTGGTCATAGGTGAACGTCGCATCCAGCAGCACGACGTTGCCGAGCGCGGTGTAGCGATCGAACGTGCCGGTCAGGCCCTGGGCGGCGGTAATCAGCTCCTGCCGGACACCCGTCCGCGGCACATAGCCTTCCACCGCGCGGTCGATCAGTACCGTACCGCCGTTGAGCTGGGCGGTGCCGGTCACCTTCAACGCCTGCGCACCCAGCGCGGTCGAGAACACGCCGGTGGCCTCGTGGGTGTAGTTGCCCTGGATCACGGCGGTAACGCCGGCCTCGAACAGGTACAGCGTGCCGCGGTTGACCACGTTGCCGGTAACCCCGGTGGTACCGGCGCGGAACTGCAGGCCGCCGGCCTGCAGGACCTGGACGTCGGAACCCAGCGACGCGCCGTCGGCCAGCGAGAGCGCGCCCGAGCGGACGATGGTGCCGCCGGTGTAGGTGTTCTTGCCGCCGAGGATCAGCGTTCCCGCGCCGGACTTGTCCAGTCCGCCGGCACCGCCGATGTTGTTGCTCCAGGTGCTGAAGTTGGACGAACCCGGCAGGTCGACCACCATGGTGCCCCAGTCGAACCGGCCGGGGCCGTTGATCGCCTTGCCCACGTTGAGCAGGCCGTAGCCGAACACGCTGTCCACGCCGGCCGCGCCCAGATCGGTGGCGGTGCCGAGGAGGGTCTGCCGCACCTGGTCGTTGCTGAAGTACGGGTACTTCTGCCAGACCAGCGCCGCCGTACCCGAGACCAGCGGGGCCGCGTAGGAGGTACCGCCGCCCCAGAGGTAGCTGGGGGTACTGCCCGTGGTGCTTGCGGGGTCGACAAACACCGCTTCGCCTGGCGCGGCCAGGCAGTAATTGGCCGCCACGCCACAGGCGTTGGCGTAGGACGCCAGGGTGTCGGGCTGGTTGGAATTGACCGCGGTGACTGCCAGCCAGCCACGCTCCAGGTCGGCGGCCGGGCGGGTACCATTCGGGCCGGCCTGGCTCGGCAGTGCGGCCATGTTGGACGGGTCCGCCTTGCTTTCGTTGCCGGTGGCAAATACCACCAGGCCGTTGTTGGTGGTGATGAAGGGCCGATACTCGGCCGCAATGGCAGCGGTCGCAGCCGGGTTGGTCCAGTACAGCCCGCCCCAGGAGTTGTTCATGATCTTCACACCGTCGGCGATCAGATCCTGGTGCACGGTGGCCAGTCCCAGCGCGCCATCCACCTGGTTGCCGTTGCCGGTGCCGTCATCGACCGGCGCCTTGTCGGCGATGATGCGCGCCGACACGATCTGCGCCCCCGGGGCGACCCCGCCCGGCCAGTCGCCGTATGCGGCGCCAGCGGCCAGCGACGCCACGGTCGTGCCATGACCGACCACATCGTCCACCGCCAGGTTGTTGGTGCGCGGATCCACGTAGTTGTGGCTGGCAACGACCCGGCCGGCCAGCGTGGGATGGGCACGGTTCACGCCGGAATCGACCACGCCGATCCGGATCCCGGCACCGGTCAGGTCCTGCCGGTCCTTGCCGTTGATGATGGCAAGGTGCGCGTCGATGGCCGGCTGGGTCGGCTTGACCGGCGGCGGCGTCACCGGCGGCACCACCACGACTGGTGGCGTGACCGGCGGCACGACCGGCGCTACCGGCAGGTCCCCCTTGCTGTTGCCGCTGCCGCCACCGCACGCGCTCAAGGCCACGGCCAGCGCGGCGGCCAGCACGTTCCTGCTGAAAACTACCTGATTCATCCCTGCTCCCCAAAACGTAATTGAAACCACGCGTTGCGTCCCGCCTGTCCGGCCGACACCGGTGGTAAATGCTGACCCTCTATACTGGGCCACCCCCACGCAGTCTGCCGGGAAACGCGCCGCCATACCATGCCCTGCGTTCCCTTTTCGTAAATCGCTCACGCAATAACGAGATTGCCATGCCCAACATTGTCATCGCCGCTGCCAAGCGGACCGCCATCGGTTCCTTCCTCGGCCAGTTCAACGGCGTGCCCACCCCCACCCTGGGCGCCACTGCCATCGCCGCCGCCCTGGAACAGTCCGGCGTGCCAGCGGCGGATGTCTCCGAAGTGATCATGGGCTGCGTGCTGCCGGCCAACCTGGGCCAGGCCCCGGCCCGCCAGGCCGCCGTGGCCGCCGGCATCCCCTACGCCACCGGCGCAACCACCCTGAACAAGGTCTGCGGGTCGGGCATGAAGGCCATCATGCTGGGCCACGACCTGATCAAGGCCGGCTCGGCCAGCATCGTGGTCGCCGGCGGCATGGAATCGATGTCCAACGCGCCGCACCTGCTGCCCAATTCGCGCACCGGCAACCGCTTCGGCAACTTCCAGGCGGTCGACCACATGGCCCACGACGGCCTGGTCAATGCGTACGACGGCAAGGCCATGGGCGAATTCGCCGAATGCGCGGTGGACAAGTTCCAGTTCAGCCGCGAGGAACAGGACGCGTATGCGATCGAATCGGTGCGCCGCGCGCAGGCCGCGCAGGCTGCCGGTGCGTTCGATGATGAAATCGTGGCCGTGAAGGTCGCGGGTCGCAAGGGCGAGGTGGAGTACAGCCAGGACGAGCAGCCCGGCCGTTCGGATATCGCCAAGATCCCGACCCTGCGCCCGGCGTTCAAGAAGGACGGCACGGTGACCGCTGCCAGTTCGTCCAGCATTTCCGACGGCGCTGCCGCCGTCGTGCTGCTGTCCGAAGACGATGCCGCCGCCCGCGGCGTGCAGCCGCTGGCCCGGATCATCGCCCACGCCACCCACTCGCAGGAACCGGAGTGGTTCACCACGGCGCCGATCGGCGCCATCCACAAAGTGCTTGAAAAGGCCGGCTGGAGCCAGGACCAGGTGGACCTGTTCGAGATCAACGAGGCGTTCGCCGTGGTGGCCATGGCGCCCATCCGCGAACTGGGCATCGACCCGGCGAAGGTCAACGTCAACGGCGGCGCCTGCGCACTGGGCCACCCGATTGGTGCATCGGGCGCCCGGCTGGTGGTGACGTTGGTCAATGCCTTGCGCAAGCGTGATGCAAAGCGCGGAATTGCTACACTGTGCATTGGTGGCGGGGAAGCAACCGCCATCGCCATCGAATTGATTTGATTGGTTTTAACACCCGTTTCGCAAAACTGAATGCGGGATCGCTTGACAGCCCAACGTGGCTTGTCATCATGTTGCCGGGCGCGCAATAGCGCGTTGCCTAATCTAACGACGAGGATTCACACAAATGAGCATCAACAAGCTGCTGATCGCAATGGCCCTGGGCCTGGCTCTGACCGCCTGCTCGAAGCAGGAGCAGGCTGCTGACGCCGCCGCTTCGGCCAACGAAGCTGCTGCCGACGCCCAGGTCGCTGCCGACCAGGCCGCTGCTGCTGGCGCCCAGACCGCCGACGCTGCCCAGGCTGCCGCCGACACCGCCACCACCGCTGCTGACGCTTCGGCTGATGCCGCTGCCCAGGCTGGCGCTGCTGCCACCGACGCTGCTGCCGACGCTGCTGCCGACGCTGCCAAGGCCGGTGAAGCCACCGCCGAGCAGGCCAAGGACGCTGCTGAAGAAGCCAAGAAGTAATCACTTCTTTCTTCAAGCAAGTCTGAAGAAGCCGCTGGTTCGCCAGCGGCTTTTTCTTTGGCTTCACGGCAGGGTGAATAGGATCAGCGTCCCTGAAACCTGACGGAGAACGCCATGAAGATTCGTTCGATCACCACCCCGCTGATGGCCGCCTCCCTGCTGCTGGCCCTGGTGGCCTGCAAGGGGCCGGAAGCCGAACAGGCGCGTGCCGATGCCGCGCAGGCGGCCGACAGCACCGGCGAAGCGGCACGTGTCGCCGTGGACAAGGCTGCGGCATCCACCCGCAATGCCGCCGATGAAGCGGCTGCCGCCTCCGAACGCGCCGCGGCCGATGTACAACCGGCCTTGGACCGTGCCGCCGACGCCAGTGCAGCGGCGGCTGCCGATGCCAAGGTTGCCGCGCGCGATGCGGCGGCGCATGCCAGCGAGGCGACCGCCGATGCCGCCGAGAAGGTGGCCGACAAGGCGCGTGAGGTGGCCGAAGACGCCAAGCAGAACGCAGACGCCGCCAAACGCTGATGCGACCTGTCACGCCGGCCACCGGCCGGCGTGACCTCCAGCGGTAGTGCCAGGTCCGGCCTGGCAATCGATCAAGGCAACGCCCGCGCCATCACCGCGCCGACGTCCACCTCATCAGGCAGCGTCCCGAATGCCGCTCCATGCGCCCCGCCCAACCGCGAGCGCACGAACGCAGGGGCCATCGGGCTGCCCGCACGCAGCAGTACGGCGGCCTGCAGCAGCAGCGCCAGCCGTTCGGTCACCACCCGTGCCTGCGCTTCCGATGGCGTAGCGGCCAACAGCTCCCGCAACGACGCCAACGCGTGGTCATAGTCCGCATCGCGCCCGGCCACCGCGTCCAGCTCCGCATCCAGCACCGGCAGCACCTGCGGCTCGCGCGCCAACGCACGCAGCACATCCAGGCACTGGATGTTGCCGCTGCCTTCCCAGATGGAATTCAGCGGTGCCTGCCGGTACAGCCGCGGCAGGATCGACTCCTCCACGTAGCCCGCGCCGCCCAGGCATTCCTGCGCTTCGTTGACGAACACCGCCGCGCGCTTGCACACCCAGTACTTGCCCACCGCCGTTGCAATGCGTGCGAACGCGGCCTCCTGCGCATCCTGCGGCGCCTGGTCCACCGCGCGTGCCACGCGCATGGCGAAGGTGGTGGCCGCTTCGGATTCGATGGCGAGGTCGGCCAGCACGTTGGCCATCAGCGGGTGGTCGCACAGGCGGCGTCCGAAGCTGCTGCGGTGACGGGTGTGGTGCAGCGCCTGCGCCAGGGCCATGCGCATTTCCGCCGCCGCGCCCAGCATGCAGTCCAGCCGGGTCATCATCACCATGCCGATGATGGTTGCCACGCCCCGCCCTTCGGCGCCGACCCGGCGCGCCCAGGCGCCGCACAGCTCGATCTCGCTGGAGGCATTGGACCAGTCGCCCAGCTTTTCCTTCAGCCGCATCAGGCGGAACGCGTTGCGGTTGCCATCAGCCAGCCGGCGTGGCATCAGGAAGCAGGTCAGTCCTCCCGCCGCCTGCGCCAGCACCAGGAATGCATCGGACATCGGCGCGGAGAAGAACCACTTGTGCCCCACCAGCCCGTAGCTGCCATCGTCGCGACGTTCGGCGCGGGTGGTGTTGCTGCGCACGTCCGAGCCGCCCTGCTTCTCGGTCATGCCCATGCCCAGCGTGATGCCGGCCTTGTCGGCCATCGGCACGTCGCGCGGATCGTAGACCGGTGCGGCGGCTTTTTCGGCCCACTCGGCCAGCAACGGGTCCTGGCGCAGCACCGCCACCGCGGCGTGGGTCATGGTCAGCGGGCAACTGGTACCGGCATCGGCCTGGTGGTGCAGGAAACTCAGTGCGGCGCGGGCCACGTGCGCGCCGGGGCCGCCCTCGTGCCACGACAGTCCCGCCACCCCGTGGCGCTTGGCCAGCTCCATCAGCTGGTGGTAGGCCGGATGGAACTCCACGGTGTCGATGCGGTGCCCCTGCGGGTCGTGCGTGCGTAGCCGCGGGCGGTCGCGGTTGGCGTCGAAACCGAGCCGGTAGAGGGTGTCGCCCGCAATGGCGCCGTAGGCCTGCAGCGTATCGATGAACGCGGCACCACCTTCGCGACGCACTGCCTCGCTCAATGCCACGTCGTCGGCCCACAGGTTGCGGCCGCCGAACGGGGGCGGCTGGTTGGCCACTTCATGGGTCTCGAATACAGGCAATGCGGACGTCATCGTGCGGGCCTCCTGGCGGACCCGATGATTCTGCCGCATCCGCATGCGGGCTGCTGTTCAGGCGGATTCTCACCTCGTGCACGAACCCGTCGGCACAGTGCAGGCATGACGACGCACGCGGCAAACAGCGACCTGGTAGTACTGCGCCCCGAGGGCCTGTACTGCCCAGCAGGCGATTTCCATATCGACCCGTGGCGACCGGTGCCGCGCGCGGTCATCACCCACGGCCACGGCGACCATGCGCGCAGCGGCATGGGCCGCTACTACTGCAGTACCGGCAGCGTGCCGATCCTGCGCTGGCGGCTGGGTGATGTGGCCCTGGAAGCACATGACTACGGTGAACGCTTCACGTTGGGCGGCGTGCAGGTGTCGCTGCATTCGGCCGGGCATGTGCTGGGGTCGGCGCAGGTGCGCATCGATGACGGCCAGCAGGTGTGGGTGGCGTCGGGCGACTACAAGCGCCAACCGGACCCGACCTGCGCACCGTTCGAGGTGGTGCCCTGCGATGTGTTCATCACCGAGGCGACGTTCGCATTGCCGATCTACCGCTGGCAGGACACGCGCGAGGTCGCCGCCGAGATCGTGGCCTGGCGGCGCGAGTGCGAACAGCGCGGCGAAGCGGCGATCCTGCTGTGTTACGCGCTGGGCAAGGCGCAGCGGGTGCTGGCCGAACTGCTGCCGCTGGATGATCAACCGGCCTGGCTTCACGGCGCCATCGCCAATGGGGTGGCGGTGTATCGCGAGGCCGGCATCGCCATGCTGGACACGCGTACGGTGGCCGAACAGAGGCGCGAACCCGACGCGGCGGGCAAGTTGATCCTGGCGCCCCCCTCCGCCGCCGGCACCACGTGGGTACGTCGTTTCGGCAGGCACCAGCTGGGGTTTGCGTCGGGCTGGATGCGGTTGCGCGGCAACCGGCGGCGGCGCAACTACGACCGTGGCTTCGTCGTTTCCGACCACGCCGATTGGCCGGCGTTGCTGCAGACCATTGAACAGACCGGTGCGCGCCGGGTGATCGCCACCCACGGCAATACCGATGCGCTGATTCCGTTCCTGCGCGAACGTGGTGTTGCCGCCGAAGCCTTCCGCACCGATTTCGGGAGCGAGGAATGAGGGCGTTTGCCGCGCTGTACCAGCGCCTGGACCGCAGCACCGCCACGTCGGACAAACGCGCCGCGCTGGTGGCGTACTTCCGCGACGCGCGCCCGCATGACGCAGCGTGGGCGCTGTACCTGCTCAGCGGCGGCAAGGTCGGTGGCGCACGCCGCAAGATCGCGGCCAGCGGCGAGCTGCGCGCGTGGATCGCCGAGGCATCGGGCCTGCCCGCGTGGCTGGTGGCCGACAGCTACGACCAGGTCGGCGACCTGGCCGAAACCCTGACCCTGCTGTTGGATGATCCTGCGGAAGGCGCGCAGGACCGCCCCCTTGCCGACTGGATCGAAGGCCACCTGCTGGCCGTGGCGAACCAGCCGGAACCGGTACGTCGTGCTGCGGTGGAGGCAGGCTGGAGGCAGCTGCCTGCCGCCGAACGGCTGGTATTCAACAAGCTGCTGACCGGGGCGTTGCGCGTAGGCGTCTCCCAGCGGCTGGTCCAGCAGGCGCTGGCGGAACTGTCGGGGATCGACATCGCCCGCATCGCGCAGCGCATGCTGGGCGAGTGGGTGCCCTCGCCGGGGCTGCTCGCCAACCTGCTCAGCGCCGAAGAACGGCCTGAAGACCGCCAGCAGCCGTATCCGTTCTTCCTGGCCTCGCCATTGGAAGCCGAGGCCGACAGCCTGGGCCCGATCGACGAGTGGACGCTGGAATGGAAGTGGGATGGCATCCGCCTGCAGGTGCTGCGTCGCAAAGGCGAAGTCGCCCTGTGGTCGCGCGGCGAAGAGCGGCTGGATGGGCGCTTTCCGGAAATCGAAGCAGCCGCGATGGCGTTGCCGGATGGCACCGTGATCGATGGCGAGCTTCTCGCCTGGCGCGATGACGAGGCACAGCCGCTGCCTTTCACCGCACTGCAGACCCGGATCCAACGGCGCAGACCCGGCCCGAAGACATTGCGCGATACGCCGGTGCGCGTGCTTGCCTACGACCTGCTCGAACTGGACGGTAACGATCTGCGCCAGCAGCCGCTGGGCGAACGGCGCACCCTGCTCGCCGGATTGCTTGCCACGCTCGGCGATACGCGCATGGTGGTGTCGCCCACGCTCGATGCCACGGACTGGCAGGACGCCGCCGCTCAGCGGGCATTGGCGCGCGAACGCGGCGTGGAAGGGCTGATGCTCAAGCGCAGCACGTCGGTCTACCAGGGCGGGCGCCGCCGTGGCGACTGGTGGAAGTGGAAGATAGAACCGCTGACCATCGATGCGGTGATGATCTACGCGCAGGCCGGGCATGGCCGGCGCAGCACGCTGTACACCGACTACACCTTCGGGGTGTGGGACGGCGAGCGGCTGGTGCCGGTGGCCAAGGCGTATTCGGGGCTGGACGACAAGGAAATCCTGGCCCTGGACCGCTGGATCCGGGCCAACACGATCGAACGCTTCGGGCCGGTGCGCAGCGTCCGCGGCGAGCAGGTGTTCGAACTCGGTTTTGAAGCGGTCAACCGCAGCAGCCGGCACAAGTCGGGCATCGCAGTGCGCTTCCCGCGCATCCTGCGCTGGCGCCATGACAAGCCGGCCGGCGAAGCCGACACGCTGGCCCAGCTGCAGGCACTGGCGCGGTGACCCGACGCGACGCGATGGCGCGGCTGACCGCGTGGTTCGCCAGCCGTGGCTGGTCGCCGCTGGCGTTCCAGAAGACGATGTGGCGGCACTACCTTGCCGGCGAATCCGGGTTGCTGCACACGCCTACCGGCAGCGGCAAGACGCTGGCGATGTTCGGCGGGCCGCTGCTGCAGGCGCTGGTCGATCCGCTGCCGCGCGCACCGGGTGCGCGCGCCGGCAAGACCGTGCCGGCGCTGCAGGTGCTGTGGATCACCCCGCTGCGCGCGCTGGCCAGCGATACCGCACGCGCGCTGCGTGAACCGCTGGCGGCGCTTGGGCTGGACTGGCAGGTGGGGCTGCGCACCGGCGATGCCAGCGCGCGCGACAAACGCCTGGCCCGCGAAGGCCGGGTGGATGTACTGGTGACCACGCCCGAATCGCTGGCGCTGCTGCTGAGCTACCCCGATACG
Organism: Stenotrophomonas sp. GbtcB23; assembly: GCF_019091045.1. Classification (NCBI taxonomy): domain Bacteria; kingdom Pseudomonadati; phylum Pseudomonadota; class Gammaproteobacteria; order Lysobacterales; family Lysobacteraceae; genus Stenotrophomonas; species Stenotrophomonas sp. GbtcB23. The sequence goes on from NZ_JAGXKC010000015.1 coordinate 45,387, forward strand.
CTGGAGCGCATGCGCCGGCTGCGCTGCGTGGTGGTGGATGAGTGGCATGAGCTGCTGGGTAACAAGCGCGGCGTGCTGCTGCAGTTGAATCTGCGCCGCCTGCGCGATGCGCTGCCGGCGCTGCAGGTGTGGGGCCTGTCGGCCACGCTCGGCAACCTGGACGAAGCGCGCGAGGTGTTGCTGCCGGATGTTGCCGACGCGCCGCTGGTGTCGGGGGCGCGGCCACGCCCGGTAAAGGTGGAAACGCTGTTGCCCGCGCACGGCGAGCGCTTTCCATGGGCGGGCCACCTCGGCCTGTCGCAGCTGCAGCGGGTGCAGCAGAAGCTGTTCGCGGTCGGCACCAGCCTGCTGTTCACCAATACCCGCGCGCAAGCCGAACTGTGGCACCAGGCGCTGTCGGCGGTGTGGCCCGAAGATCCGGCCACGCTGGGCCTGCACCACGGCTCGCTGGACCCGGTGCAGCGCCGCATCGTCGAGCAGGGCCTGCGCGACGGGGCACTGCGCTGCGTGGTGGCCACCTCCAGCCTCGACCTGGGGGTGGATTTCCCGGCCGTCGACCAGGTCCTGCAGATCGGCAGCCCGAAAGGCATCGCGCGGCTGGTGCAGCGCGCCGGGCGCGCGCGGCATCGCCCGGGGGAATCGGGCCACATCGTCTGCGTGCCGTCGCACGCGCTGGAGCTGGTGGAATACGCCGCCGCGCGGCGTGCACTGGCCGCTGGCGTGATCGAAGCGCGGCGCCCGCTGCGGTTGTCGCTGGATGTGCTGGCCCAGCACTGCGTGAGCTGCGCGCTGGGCGGCGGCTTCCGCGCCGACGAGCTGCTGGCCCAGGTCCGGCGCACGCACGCGTTCGCATCGCTGGAGCTGGCGCAGTGGCAGGGCGTCCTGGACTTCATCGTGCAGGGCGGCCAGGCGCTTGCGCAGTACCCGGACTTCCACAAGGTGGTGCGCGACGACGACGGCATCTACCGCGTGAACGACCGCCGCGTGGCGCTGCGCCACCGGCTGTCGATCGGCACCATCACCAGCGATGGCAGCGTCATGGTGCAGTTCCTGCGCGGCGGCCGGCTCGGCAGCGTGGAAGAACAGTTCGTCGGTCGCCTGCGCCCCGGCGACCGCTTCCAGTTCGCCGGCCGGCTGCTGGAGCTGGTACGGCTGGAGAACCTCACTGCTTACGTCAAGATGGCGCGTGGCGGCGATGGCGTGGTGCCGCGCTGGCAGGGGGGCCGCCTGCCGCTGTCCGAGGCGCTGGGCCACGAAATGGAAAGCGTGCTCGCGTCCGCGCCGGAGAGCCCTGAAATGCACTGGCTTGCACCGCTGCTGCGCCTGCAGGCACGCGTATCCGCGCTGCCCGGCCCGTCACTGCTGCTGGTGGAAAGCGTGCGCCGCCGCGAAGGACAGTTCGTGTTCGTGTATCCGTTCGCCGGGCGCCAGGTCAACGAGGGGCTGGCGGCGCTGATGGCGATGCGCTGGACGCGCCTGCAGGCCAATACCTTCGGCTACGCCGCCAACGATTACGGCTTCGTGCTGGCACCGGCGCGCGCGGTGGAGGTGGATGCGGCGCGGGTAGCGGCGCTGCTGCAGCCGGACGGTCTGTTCGAGGACCTGCGCGACAGCCTCAACCTGGGCGAGCTGGCACGCCGCCAGTTCCGCGATATCGCGCGTGTGTCCGGGCTGTTGATTCCCGCATTGCCAGGCCGCACGCCACGCAGCCTGCGCCAGCTGCAGGCGTCGGCCGGACTGCTGTATGACGTGCTGCGCCAGCATGATCCCGGGCACATCCTGCTCGGCCTGGCCGAACGTGAGGTACTGCATGAGCAGCTCGACCTGACCTGCCTGGCCGAAACGCTGCGCCGCTGCCAGGGCCGCACGTTGTGCGTGCAGCACCCGGCAACGCTGGGGCCCTTGTCTTTCCCGCTGTGGGCCGAGCGCCTGCGCGGGCAGCTCAGCAATGAAGACTGGAAGACGCGCGTGCTGCGCGCCGTGGGCCAACTGGAGAAACGCCATGCCGACTGACGTCGTGACCGAGATCGCGGGCGAGCAGGTCCGCCTGCTTGGCGCGCGCGCGCTGTACTGGCCGGCGCGCGAAGCGCTGCTGATTGCCGACCTCCACCTTGGCAAGGCCGATCTGTTCCGGCGCGCGGGCATCGGGTTGCCCAGCGGCGGCACCGGTGACGATCTGGCGCGGCTGTCGGCACTGGTGGTCGACCACCCCATCCGCACGGTTTGGATCCTGGGCGACGTGCTGCATGGCCCTGCGCATCGGGCCGCGTGGTACCGGCAATGGCAGGCATGGCGGGAGCAGCATCCGCGACTGGAGATCGGCGCAGTGGCCGGCAACCATGACCGCGTGCTGCCCAAGGCCGACCTGGGCATCACCCTGCTCGGCGAACGCGTCCAGGAGGGGCCGTTCCTGCTGCGCCATGATCCACAACCGCATCCCAGCCTGCATGTGCTGTGTGGCCACCTGCATCCACTGGCCCGCCTGCCGGGCATGCAACGACGCTGGCCGGCCTTCTGGCTGCGCGAACGCTTGACCGTGCTGCCGGCATACTCGCGCTTCACCGCCGGCATCGCACCGGTCGTGGGCGCCGGCGAGCGACTGGTCGCGTGCGTCGACGACGACGCGATCGCGCTGCCGGCACGTTGATGCCGGCACGCGCGGGTACAGCGGCCTACGCTGCCGAAGGCAGCGCTGCCATCAGCAGGATCTGCGGGGCATCGGGATTGCGCCGCACGGGACAGCGCTGCACCTCGACCAGCATGGAACGCGCTGCGGCGCGGATGCGGGCGTGGTGTTCGGGGGCGGCATGGGTGATCAGACTGGTGACATGGAAGTCGAACACATCTTCCATCACATCCGGCTGATCCTCGTGGAGCATCTGCAGCAACCCGCGCAGTTTGCGGATTTCAGAATCGAGAACGTCGGCCGGAAACAACATGTCTTTCTCCTTGGGGGCAACAACACAGCATTGTTCTTGTGCCACAAGGCAAGTGACCCTGCCGTCAACGGCTGCCATTCATGTGCTCATCGCCTCGACGAAACCCGGCGACAATCCCAGCGTGCCCCACCAGCCGCGCTGGGTGCCGCTGAGCACGCGCAGCATGTGGCCGCGACCACCCGGCAGCCGACCCATCGGCTGGAACAGCACATCGCGTGCGTGCGCGAGCAGGTCGCGCTCGGACTGGAACACCGGGGTCAGCCACCGGCTCCAGAACTGGTAGATGCCCACGTGTGCACTGCGCTGCGCCTGGTAGGCCTGGAGCGCGGCATCGGCAGCGTCGTGCGCGCGCAGCGCATCGCGCAGCGCCAGCGCGTCCATCAGCGCCATGTTCACGCCCTGCCCCAGCTGCGGGCTCATGGCATGCGCCGAATCCCCGGCCAGCACCAGCCGGTCGCGGTGCCAGCGGCTCATCACGGCATCCCGGTAACCGGCACGCGCCAGCTGCGCGCCATCGCGCACGTCCTGCAGGCGCAGGTGCGCCTGCGGCCACAGCGCGGCGATCTCCTCCAGCCAGCGCTGCATGCCATCCCGTTCCCACTGCTCGAACTGCGCGCGCGGCAGGCTCCAGAAGAAGCTCAGGCGCGGCTGCGCATCATCGGGGCGGGTGCCGACCGGCAACAGCCCGATCATCTTGCGCGCCGCCACGTAGCGCTGCCGCAGCTCGTCATGGTGCGGCCAGTCGCCGCGCGGCAACAGGCACCACAGCGCACCCCACGGGTATTCGCGGTCAAGCCGCGTGCCCTGTACCAGCGTGCGCAGCGACGAGGCCGACCCATCGGCGGCGATCACCAGGTCATACGGGCCGTGCCAGTGCCCGCGCGCGTCGCGCACGCGGCCATTTTCGGTATCCACATCGACGATGGCGGTGTCGGCCTGCAGGTTGCCCGGGTGCTCCCAGGCCTGGGCCAGCAGCGAGAACAGCGCGCCGCGCTGCATGCCGATGCCGTGCAGGTGCGCATGCAGCGCCGCATAGCGCATGTCCATCACCGCGCGCCCGCACGGCGTTTCACCGTACAGCCGGCGCACCGGCGCGCCGTGCCGCAGCACCTCTGGCAGCAGGTCCATCTGCCACAGCACGTCCAGACCGCTCGGCTGCAGCAGGAACCCCGCGCCTACCGGACCGGGCTTGGGCGCGCGCTCGAACACGTGCACATCGTGATGGTCGCGTGAAAGGAGAATCGAGAGCGCCTGGCCCGCCGTTCCGTAGCCAACGATGGCAATCGTACGTTTTTTCATCTGACGTCCTGTCCGGCATCAAAAAAAACCCCGCCGAAGCGGGGTTTTCCTTGCGCTGCGGTGGAGTTACTCCGCCGGCGCGATGTTCGAAGCCTGGGCGCCCTTCGGACCCTGGCTCACTTCATAAGTGACCTTCTGGCCTTCCTGCAGGCTGCGGAAGCCCTTGGAGTTGATCGCGGAGAAGTGCGCGAAGACATCAGCGCTGCCGTCATCCGGCGAGATAAAGCCAAATCCCTTGGCGTCGTTGAACCACTTGACGGTACCGTTCGGCATGGTAATGCGAGACCTTCTTCAATGAATGGGTGGTGTACGCTCAACCAGCGCACTGGCGGAGTATGCAAAGCTTGTCATGCAATGACAATCATCCGCGTGCCAATTCGCCAATCAGTTCCGGCAATCCGGCCGAAGCCGCGTCAACATTGGCCAGTACTTCGGCCATCGTGATCTCGTCGCCATCGCCACAGCCGGCCGCCCAGTTGGCCACGATCGCCAGGCAGGCGTAGTCCAGGCCCAGCTCGCGGGCCAGGCCGGCTTCGGGCATGCCGGTCATGCCGACCAGGTCGCAGCCATCACGGCGCATGCGCGCGATTTCCGCATTGGTCTCCAGCCGCGGCCCCTGCGTGGCGCCGTAGCAGCCGCCGTCCTGCAGGCGCACCCCGGTGACCTTGGCCGCCGCCAGCACCTTGCTGCGCAGCATCGGCGTGTACGGGTGGCCGAAGTCCACATGCAGCACCTCGGTGCCCGGCTCCTCGCTGAGCGTGGAGATGCGGCCCCACGTGTAATCGATCAGCTGGTCCGGGCAGGCCAGCACGCGCGGACCGAACTGCTCGGTGATGCCGCCGACAGTGTTGAGCGCGAGCACGCGGGTGGCACCGATCTGCTGCAACGCAGCAAGATTCGCGCGGTAATTGATCTTGTGCGGCGGCAGTGAATGGCCTTCGCCATGCCGGGCCAGGAACGCCACGCGCTGGCCGAGCAGCGTGCCGACCCGGATCGGGCCGGACGGCGTGCCGTAACGGGTTTCGACCACGTGGCTGTTCACGTCATCGAGCTGGGCCAGCTTGTACACACCGGTGCCGCCGATGACGGCCAGGGCAATAGGGTCCATGGGCGCTGCTTATTCCTTCATCGCGTAGATGGCCGGCACGCCGCGCAGCGCTTCGTTGACGTCCATGCCGAAGCCGAACACGTAACGGTCCGGCAGTTCGACACCGGCGTAGTCGGCCTTGACGTCGGGCAGCGCGCGGTCGTGCTTCTTCACCGTCATCGCGGCGATGCGCACATCGGTGGCGCCCTGCTCCAGGCACCAGGTGCGCACGCCCTGCAGGGTGAAGCCTTCGTCCAGGATATCGTCGACCAGCAGCACGCGGCGGCCGAACAGCGAGGTGGCCGGCTTGTGCTTCCAGACCAGCTCGCCGCCGGTGGTTTCACCGCGGTAGCGGGTGGCGTGCAGGTAATCGAACTGCAGGTCCTGGCCGCGCGCGCCCAGCTCCAGCGCCAGCTGGCCGGCGAACGGCAGCGCGCCGTGCATGATCGACAGGAACAGCGGGACCTCGCCCTTGTAATCCGCCGCGATGGCATCGGCGATGGCCGCGATGGCCGCATCGATGGTGGGGCGGTCGACCAGCAGGTCGGCCTGGGCCAGGGCCTGGGAAATGGTGAGGTTGGGCATCAGACGTTTCTTCCAAGGGTGTCGAGCAAACGGGATTGGGAGGTGCCATGGCGGGCATCGGCCAGCAGGCCGTCCCAGCCAAGCGCGCCCCGGCCGATCAGCCCGAGCAGCGCAGCAGTATTGAAGGGGCGGCCGTCGACCGCGCGCAGCGCCTCGTCGACCAGTTCCGGGTGGCAGACCAGCACCACGTCGCAGCCGGCATCCAGGTGCGCATGCACGCGCGCCTGCACGCCCCCGGCGGAGAACGAGGCGGCCATGCCGATGTCGTCGGAAAACACCACGCCACGGAAGCCCATTTCCCCGCGCAGGATCTGCTGGATCCAGCGCGACGAGTAACCGGCCGGTTCCGGTGCGACCTGCGGGTAGACCACATGGGCCATCATCACCGCGTCGGCGCCGGCATCGATGCCGGCAACGAACGGCACCAGGTCCAGTGCCCGCAGTGCGTCGAGGTCACGCGGATCGCTGGCGGCGGCCACGTGGGTGTCTTCCAGCACGCTGCCGTGGCCGGGGAAATGCTTGAGGGTGGCGGCCATGCCGACGCTGTGCATGCCGCGCACGTAGGCGCGGGTGAAGGCGGCCACGACCTCCGGGTCGGCACTGAAGGCACGGTCGCCGATGGCGCGGTTGCCACGGCCCAGGTCGACCACCGGGGCGAAACTGAGGTCCACGCCGCTGGCGCGCACTTCGCTGGCCATCAGCCAGGCGTGCTGTTCGGCAAGGGCCAGGGCTGCCTCGGGATCCTGTGCGTACAGGGAGTCGAAGCCCTGCAGCGGCGGCAGCGCGCTGAACCCGTCGCGGAAGCGCTGCACACGGCCGCCTTCCTGGTCCACGCAGATCAGCAGCGGCCGCGGCGCGGCGGCGCGGATCGCGGCCGACAGCCCGGCGATCTGCTGGCGCGAGGCGAAATTGCGCTTGAACAGGATGACGCCGGACACGGCGTCGTGCTGCAGCCAATCGCGTTCCTGGGCGGTAAGTTCGGTCCCGGCAACGCCGATCACGAGCATGGGTCGATCTCCAAAGCGGGGCGCCGTGATGGCGCACTGCCGCATTGTCGCAGAAGGCGTGTCCCCGAGGCCACGGGCGCGGCGGGCGTATTCAGGGCCAGCGGCTGTAAGGGTTCGAGGCCAGGGCGAGGTTGTAATACCGGACCTGGTCGGTCACTTCCTCCCCGACCCAGGACGGCAGGTCGATGGCCTGGTCGGCCTGCTCCAGTTCGACCTCGGCCACCACCAGCCCGGCGTTGTCGCCCAGGAACTCGTCCACTTCCCACAGCAGCCCGCCGTGGTGGACCAGGTGCCGGCGCTTGTCGATCAGGCCGCCCACGCACAGCGCCAGCAGCGCGCGGGCGTCCTCCACCGGGATCGGGTAATCGAATTCCTGGCGGGTGTGCCCGATCTCGCGCGACTTCATGTTGAGAAATGCCTCATCGCCCTGGATGCGCACCCGCACCGAGGCCTTCTGGGCGCCGCTGTCGATCGAGGCGGTGTCGTTGATGTAGCCCTGTGCCATCGGAATGACCGCGTGCGCGGCGGCGCGCCAGTCATCGCCGGTGACCAGGAACTTGCGCTCGATCTCGATGCCCATCTCAACGCTTCTCGAAGACGGCGATGCTTTCCACGTGCGCGGTGTGCGGGAACATGTCCATCGCACCGGCCGACACCAGGGTGAAGCCCTGCTCGTTGACCAGATAGCCGGCGTCGCGCGCCAGCGAGCCGGGGTGGCAGCTGACGTAGACGATGCGCTTGAACTGCTTGAGCGGCAACTGCTGCAGGACTTCGATCGCGCCCGAGCGCGGCGGGTCCAGCAGCAGCTTGTCGAAGCCCTGGCGCATCCACGGGGTCTGGCGCTGGTCCTGGGTCAGGTCGGCGGCGAAGAACTGCGCGTTGTCCAGGCCGTTGCGCGCGGCGTTTTCCCTGGCCCGCGCCACCAGCCCGGCTTCGCCTTCCACGCCCACCACTTCGCGGACGGTGCGCGCCAGCGGCAGGGTGAAGTTGCCCAGGCCACAGAACAGATCGAGCACGCGCTCGTCCGGGCCGGCGTCGAGCAGCTCGAGCGCCAGCGCGATCATCTTTTCATTGAGCTTGGCGTTGACCTGGATGAAATCCAGCGGGCGGAACGCCAGCTCCACGTTCCACGGCGCCAGCCGGAACGACAGCGGCACCTCGCCAGGCAGCAGCGGGTGCACCGATTCAACACCGCCGGGCTGCAGGAAGATCGCAAACCCGTGCTCAGCCCCGAACGCGGCCCAGGCCGCCTTGTCCGCATCGCTGAGCGGCAGCATGTGGCGGATGGTCAGCACGATCGCATCGTCGCCGGCAATGAACTCCACCTGGGGGATGTCGCGCTTGCCATCCAGGGATTCGATGAACGCCGACAGTGCCGCCACCTTCAGGCCGATTTCCGGGATCACGGTCAGGCACTGGCTCAGGTCCGCCACGAAGCGCGGGTCCTGTTCACGGAAGCCGACCAGGGTCTTGTCCTTCTTTTCCACCCGGCGCACGGAGAAGCGCCCCTTGCGGCGGTAGCCCCAGCTTTCGCCGACCAGCGGCGGCAGCACGGTGCCCGGGCTGACATGGCCGATCCGGGTCAGGTTGTCGAGCAGCACGCGCTGCTTGGCCACGATCTGCTGACCTTCTTCCAGGTGCTGCAGCACGCAGCCGGCACAGACGCCGAAGTGCGGGCAGCGCGGGGTGACCCGCTGCGGCGAGGGCTGCAGGACCTCCACGGTCCGCGCCTCGTCGAAATGGCGGTTGCGGGCGGTGGGCTCGGCGCGCACCATTTCGCCCGGCAAGGCGCCGGAAATGAAGGTGACCTTGCCGCCCTCGCCTTCACGGCGGGCGACGCCCCGGCCATCATGGCTGAGGTCGAGGATGTCGGTCTGGAACGGCGTCTTGTCGAGGCGGGAACGGGATCGGGCCACGTGGCAACAGGCTGCGGGCAAAAAGGGTGCGTATTGTCGCAGATACGCACCGCGAGCTGCCGGGTGACCCCATCGGGAGGCTTGCAGCACGCCATATCGTGTTTAATATGGGCATAGCTGACATGGAGGCAGCCCCAATGCAGATGACCCCGAGGGTTCCCATGCCCCGACTCCTGCTCGTCGAGGACGACACCATCAGTCGCGGCTTTTTCCGGGCCGCGCTGGAAACCCTGCCCGCGCAGGTTGAAACCGCCGATTCACTGGTCACTGCCCTGGAACGGGGCCGCAACGGCGAGCACGATCTGTGGCTGATCGATGTGAACCTGCCTGACGGCAATGGCAGCCAGCTGCTGAGCGCCTTGCGGCTGACGCGTCCGGACACGCCCGCCCTGGCCCACACGGCCGATGGCGACACCAGCATCCATGCCCGTCTGCGGGATGACGGTTTCAGCGAAACCCTGGTCAAACCGTTGAGCCGTGAGCAGCTGCTGCAGGCCGTGCGCCGTGCGCTGGTCAACAGTCCCGGCAGCGCCGCCCGGGCCGTCGCCGCTGGGGGCAGTGAGCTCGAACGCGAGGACTGGGACGAAATCACCGCCCTGGCGGCCCTGAATGGGCAGCGCCATCACCTGATCGCCCTGCGCGAACTGTTCCTGGCCGAGCTGCCCGGGGTCCGCGACGCGGTGGCCCAGGCGGTACAGCAACACGATGTAGGCACCTTGAAGGGCCAGCTGCACCGGCTGCAGGCCAGCTGCGGCTTCGTCGGCGCCGCGCGCCTCGCGCGCGCGGTACGCCAGCTGCACCAGGCCCCCGAATCCAACGGCGCCCACACCCAGTTCAAGGCGGCCGTAGAGTCCCTGTTGCATTAGGCACCCCGCAGACACGCATGGCGTGTCCCTACGGATGCCCCCAACGTTCGACCCCAAACCCAAGCGACCAAGGGTCGTAGTGACACGCCATGCGTGTCAAAGCCATGCCCCTGCGCACGTAAACCGCCCTCCGCACCAGCCAAGCCCCCCCCCCCCGAGCACGCACCTCACCGCCTGCGCGCCAGATCCTCCAGCATCTCCCACGATTTCAGACCACGCCCACCCAGGTGGTGCAGCAGCACCGCGCGCATGCCTCGCCGCAGGCTGGCCAGATCCTCCGCGCCGGGCAGGACGTCGCCAGCCAACGCCAGCAACGCACTCCCGGTCGCCGTCCCCCGCCGCGGATCCACCCCGCGCTCGCTGAGCAACCGTCGCGGCCCCTCCAGCGGGTCCAGCTCATAACGCGCGGCCGGGTCGACCGGCTCGCCATCGCTGCCATGGGTCAGGTCGAAGCCAAACCCCAGTGCTTCCAGCAGGTCGCGCTCGAACCGCCGCAGGGTCCAGGCCAATGGCTCGGCGGCTGCCAGCCGCTGGCGCACCTGCCCGTAGTGGTCGTAGAGCTCGGGCAGCGGGTCCTGGCGGGGCGCCAGCCGCATCACCAGTTCATTGAGATAGAAGCCGGCCAGCATGGCATCGCCGCTCAGCCGCGGCGCGGCATCCAGGGCCTCGGCCCCACGCAGCTGGGCCAGCTCGCCGCGCTGCACGGCGGCCAGGCGGATCCATTGCAGGGGCTGGAGGGCGGCGCGCAGCGCCTGGCTGCGCGGGCTGCTCACGCCGCGCGCCAGCAGTCCGATCCGGCCATGCTGCTCGGTCAGGACCTCGACCAGCAGGCTGGTCTCCCGCCAGGGGCGGGCATGCAGCACGAAGGCCGGTTCGTCGTCGATGCGCATGGCCGGGGGCGGTGAGCGGCAACCCTGCCGGGTTTACTCGTAGCCGAAGGCCTTCAGCGCAGCTTCGTCGTCCGACCAGCCTTCGCGCACGCGCACCCAGGTTTCCAGGAAGACCTTGGCGTCGAACAGGCGCTCCATCTGCATGCGCGACTTGGCGCCGATGTCCTTCAGGCGGCTGCCGCCCTTGCCGATCACGATGGCCTTCTGGCCTTCGCGTTCGACCCAGATCACCGCACCGATGCGCAGCAGGTTGCCGTCTTCGACGAAGCGCTCGATTTCCACCGTGGTGGCGTACGGCAGCTCTTCACCGAGCTGGCGCATCAGCTGCTCACGAACCAGTTCGCCGGCCAGGAAGCGCTGGCTGCGGTCGGTGATTTCATCTTCGCCGAACATCGGCGGGGCTTCGGGCAGCAGCTTCAGGAGGTCGCGCACCAGCGCTTCCAGGCCGTTGCGTTTCTGCGCGGAGATGGGGTGCACGGACGCGAACGTACGGCCTTCGGTGACCTGCTGCAGGAACGGCAGCAGGGCCGCCTTGTCCTTCAGTCGATCGACCTTGTTCACCACCAGCACCACCGGAATGCCGGCGTCGCTGAGCACGTTGAACGCCAGTGTGTCTTCTTCGTCCCAGCGGCCAGCCTCGATCACCAGCATGCCGGCATCCACGCCCTCGAGCGAGCCGCGCGCGGCGCGGTTCATCACCCGGTTCATGGCGCGCTTCTGCACGCGGTGCAGGCCGGGGGTGTCGACCAGCACCAGCTGGCCTTCCGGATAGCTGGCAATACCCAGCAGCCGGTGGCGGGTGGTCTGCGGCCGGTTGGAGACGATGCTGACCTTGGCGCCCACCAGGGCGTTGGTCAGGGTCGACTTGCCGACGTTGGGGCGGCCGATGACGGCCACGCTGCCGCAATGATGGGGGGTTGCTTCGCTCACTTGGAATCCAGTTGCTCGAGGGCGGCAGCTGCCGCCTGTTGTTCGGCCAGCCGTCGCGAGGCACCTTCGCCTTCGGTGCTGACAGCAGGATCGGCTACGCCACAGCGTACCCGGAAGGTCTTGGCGTGATCGTCGCCTGATTCTGACACCAATTCGTACAGCGGCAGCGCCTTCTGTCGGCCCTGCAGCCATTCCTGGAGCCGGGTCTTGGGGTCTTTTTCAGGCTTGCCGGTAGCCGGCAGCGCCTCCATGGAGGGGCCAAACCAGGGCAGGACCACTGCCTGGCACGCGGCGAAGCCTGCGTCCAGGTAGATGGCGGCCACCACGGCCTCCAGCGCGTCGGCCAGGATCGAGTCCCGCCGGTGGCCGCCGGATTTCATCTCGCCCGGCCCGAGCGTGAGCCGCTCGCCCAGATGCAGGGTGCGGGCAATGACCGCCAGCGCGCCTTCGCGCACCAGCTCGGCCCGCGCCCGGGTCAAGGCGCCCTCGTCGGCCTTCGGCCAGCGCTGGTAGAGCGCTTGGGCCACCATCATGTTGACGATGCTGTCACCGAGGAATTCCAGCCGCTCGTTGTTCGGCGTGCCGGCACTGCGATGCGTCAGGGCCTGCTGGAGCAGGCCCGGATCCTGGAAGGCGTGACCGATCTGGTCACCACGTTGATAGGTTTTAGTCGGCACCGCTGAGGGTCAATTCCTGGTGTGCATCAAATTTTCCAACCACGTCGAGGTTGCCCACCAGCGGGCGACGCACTTCGTAGTTGACCTTCATGTTCCAACCGCCACTGACGCGTTCGAACTTGACGTTGGCCGGCTTGACGCTCTCCGAATAGCTGATGTCCAGCCGGCGGAAGAACATTTCCTGCACCTTGCCCGGTTCCATGTTGGCCACGCCCGGTTCCTTGGCCACGCCCTTGAGCGCGGTCTTCACTGCGTAGAACTCGGAATACATCGGGAACAGCTTCATGCCGATGTACAGGCCGAACCCCACGATGCACAGCACGACCAGGAACGAGGTCAGGGTCATGCCACGCTGCGTCTTCATCGTCTTCATTGCGTTCTCCCCAGATACGCGTTTGCCATTGGAATCAGTTGATGCCGGTGCCGATGCGGGACGGTTCGAAACCATCCTTGCAGAACCAGCCCGAGCAGTTCAGCCAGATCAGGAACGCCTTGCCGCGAAGGTTCTCTTCCGGCAGCAGGCCCCAGAAACGGCCGTCATCGCTGTTGTCGCGGTTGTCGCCCATGACCAGGTACTTGCCCGGCGGCACGGTCCACTGGCCTTCGCCACGCGGATAATCGGTCTCCAGCACGGTATGGGTGCGGCCCGGCAGGTGCTCCACCAGCAACGAGGCGCCCTCCCCCTGGCCACGGTGCCCAGCATACAACCCCTTGCTGTCGTACTTGAGCGGGGTGCCGTTGAGGATGACCCCATCGCCCTGGAAGGCGATTTCGTCGCCCGGGACGCCGATCACGCGCTTGATGAAGTTCTCGCCCTTGTTCGGGTCGTTGTCCGAATGGCCCGGGAAGTGGAACACCACCACGTCACCGCGCGCCGGCTCGCCGATCGGGACGACCTTGGCGTTGTTCAGCGGCAGGCGCAGGCCATAGGCGAACTTGTTGACCAGGATGAAATCGCCGATCAGCAGGTTCGGCATCATCGAACTGGACGGGATCTTGTAAGGCTCTGCAATGAAGCTGCGCACCACCAGCACGATGGCCAGCACCGGGAAGAACGCCCGGGAGTAATCCACCAGTACCGGCTCGCTGTCCAGCAGACCGGCCCGCGCCGCGCGGCGCTTGGCGAAGTACAGCTTGTCGGCCAGCAGGATCAGGCCCGAGGCCAGCGTCAGTACGACCAGCAGGATTTCAAACAGTTTCATGCAGTGTCCTTGGGAACGGGAGCCTTACTTGTCCATCTGCAGCACGGCGAGGAAGGCTTCCTGCGGAATCTCCACGCGGCCGACCTGCTTCATGCGCTTCTTGCCTTCCTTCTGCTTCTCCAGCAGCTTCTTCTTGCGCGAAACGTCGCCACCATAGCACTTGGCCAGCACGTTCTTGCGCATGGCCTTGACCGTGGTGCGGGAGATGATCTGCGAGCCGACGGCGGCCTGGATCGCCACGTCGAACATCTGCCGCGGGATCAGTTCCTTCATCTTTTCGCACAGCTCGCGGCCGCGCCGGTCGGCATGGCTGCGGTGCACGATCAGCGACAGCGCATCGACCTTGTCGCCGTTGATCAGCACGTCCACGCGGACGAACGGACCGGCGTCGAACCGCACGAACTGGTAATCCAGCGAGGCATAGCCGCGGCTGACCGACTTGAGCTTGTCGAAGAAGTCCAGCACCACCTCGGCCATCGGCAGCTCGTAGCTGATCTGCACCTGGCTGCCCAGGTAGTTGATGCCGATCTGGCTGCCGCGCTTTTCCTCGCACAGCTTGATGATGTTGCCGATGTACTCCTCGGGGGTAAGCACGTTGGCACGGATGATCGGCTCGCGGATCTCGCTCACCATGTTCACCGGCGGCAGCTTGGCCGGGTTGTCCATGTTGATGATCGTGCCGTCGGTCTTCAGGACTTCATAGATGACGGTCGGCGCGGTGCTGATCAGGTCGAGGTTGTACTCGCGCTCCAGCCGCTCCTGCACGATTTCCATGTGCAGCATGCCCAGGAAGCCGCAGCGGAAGCCGAAGCCCATCGCTTCGGAGCTTTCCGGCTCGAAGCGCAGCGCCGCATCGTTCAGGCGCAGCTTGTCCAGCGCTTCGCGCAGGTCCGGGTAGTCTTCGGCATCGACCGGGAACAGGCCGGCGAACACGCGCGGCTGCATTTCCTGGAAGCCGGGCAATGCCGACGGCGCCGGGTCGGCGGCCAGGGTCAGGGTGTCGCCCACCGGGGCACCATGCACGTCCTTGATGCTGGCCGTGACCCAGCCCACCTCGCCCGCGCGCAGGGCCGGCAGCACCTTGCGCTTGGGGGTGAACACGCCGACGTTGTCGACCTGGTGGTTGCGGCCGGTGGACATCACCTGCAGCTTGTCACCGGCCTTGATCTGGCCCTGCATCACGCGCACCAGCGAGACCACGCCCAGGTAGTTGTCGAACCAGGAGTCGATGATCAGCGCCTGCAGCTTGTCGGTATCGCGCGGCTGCGGGGCCGGGATGCGATGCACGATGGCTTCCAGCACGTCCACCACGTTCAGGCCGGTCTTGGCACTCACCGGCACCGCGTCGCTGGCATCGATGCCGATCACGGCTTCGATTTCGGCCTTGGCGCGCTCGATGTCGGCAGTGGGCAGGTCGATCTTGTTGATCACCGGCACCACTTCCAGGCCCTGCTCCACGGCGGTGTAGCAGTTGGCGACCGACTGTGCTTCCACGCCCTGGGCCGCATCCACCACCAGCAGCGCGCCTTCGCAGGCGGCCAGCGAGCGGCTGACTTCATAGGAGAAGTCGACGTGCCCGGGGGTGTCGATGAAATTCAGGTGGTAGGTCTGGCCATCTTTGGCCACGTACGGCAGCGACACCGACTGGGCCTTGATGGTGATGCCGCGCTCGCGCTCGATCGGATTGGAGTCGAGCACCTGCGCCTCCATCTCGCGGGCCTGGAGGCCGCCGCAAAGCTGGATGATGCGGTCGGCCAGCGTGGACTTGCCGTGGTCGACGTGGGCGATGATGGAGAAGTTGCGGATGTTCCGCATCGAATCAGAGGACATAGGTGGCGGCGGCGCGGCGCGTCGTCAGGATAACGGCACATTATCGCATGGCCGACCCCTCCCCGCGTGCCGGGGCGCCAAATACGACCGGGCCCGCCGAAGCGGGCCCGGAAACGCAGCAGGGACGGGGTTTACTGCCCGGTTTTGACCGCCACGAAGGCGCTGTTGCTGCCCGCGCGCACCAGCAGCATCACCACGTCGCCCTTCTTGTAGCCGCCCAGCGCCTTGTTCAGCGCAGCCACGCTGCCGACCGGGGTGCGCCCGACCTGCAGGATCACCATGCCCGGCGACAACCGGGCATCGCGGGCAGCCTGGCCCTTGACGTTGGTGATGCGCACGCCTTCGCCCGCGTCCAGCCCCAGCTGCTGGCGCTGCGGGGCGGTCAGGTCGGCCACGTCCAGGCCCAGCAGGGCGTTGGCACCCACCTGCGGCGCCGCGTCGGCGGCAGCCGGACCGGCGGTGCCGCGGGCGGCATCCTCGGCCAGCTCGGTCAGGGTCGCGGTGATCTCACGTTCCTTCCCTTCGCGCAGCACGCCCAAGCGGACCTTGCTGCCCGGCGCCTGGGCGCCGATCAGCGGCGGCAGATCGCTGAAGGTGTTGATCGGGGTGCCGTTGACCGAGCGGATCACATCGCCGACTTCCAGCCCGGATCTGGCCGCGGCACTGCCCGGAACCAGTTCGTTGACCAGCGCGCCACGGCTGTCGGGCAGGTTGAAGCCCTGCGCCACGTCGCCGGTGATGGCGCCCACGATGGCGCCCAGCTGGCCACGGCTCACGCGCCCGTTCTTCTTGATCTGCTCGACCGCCCCCATGGCCAGGTCGATCGGGATCGCGAAGCTGATGCCCATGTAGCCGCCCGAAGCGGAGAAGATCTGCGAGTTGATGCCGACCACTTCACCGCGGGTATTGAGCAGCGGGCCGCCCGAGTTGCCCTGGTTGATCGCCACGTCGGTCTGGATGAACGGCACGTAGCGCTGGTCCTGGCCGCCGGTGCTGCGCCCGACCGCACTGACCACGCCGGCGGTGACCGAGTGGTCCAGTCCGAACGGCGAGCCGATCGCGACCACCCACTGGCCGGGCTTGAGCGTGTTGGAATCGCCCACGCGCACGGTCGGCAGGTTCTTCGCATCGATCTTGAGCAGGGCCACGTCGTACTGCTGGTCGCTGCCGATCACCTTGGCGGTGAACTCGCGGCGGTCGCCCAGCTTGACCTTCACTTCGCCGGCGTCGGCCACCACATGGTGGTTGGTCAGCACGTAGCCGTCGGGCGAGATGATGAAGCCCGAGCCCATGCCGCGGCCGCGGATGCTGGGACCTTCATCGTCGCCACCGGGCTGGCCCGGCATCTGGAAGTCCGGGCCGAAGAAGCGGCGGAAGAACTCCGGCATCTCGTCATCGCCCGGACCGGGGCCGGCGCCGCGCGCCTGGCGGTTGCTGCGCACGATGGTGGTTTCAATGTTGACCACGCCCGGACCGACCTGCTCCACCAGGTTGGTGAAGTCCGGCAGGCCACTGACCAGCGGCGCGGCCGGCGCACGCGGGGCGGCGGCCACCTGCGCTGCAGGCGCGGTCGGGCTGGGCGACTGGGCACAGGCCACCAGCGGAAGGGTGATGGCCAGCAGGGCCATGGCGTGCGTGCGGATACGGGCGGTCATCAGACTCGAGCCTCCGGGTCAGGGATGTTCAGGGGAAGGGGTGGCGCTGCACGTCGCGTGCAGCGCCTGGATGTCGGGAATGGAGGCAAAGGTCAGTCGCGCTGGCGACGCACCGGCGGCGCGCCGGACGCGTCATCCTGCAGGCGCGGCTCGAACGGATAGAACGCCGCCTGGGGCTCCTGCGTGGAGAAGCTGGCATTGAGCGCCCCGCTGCTGCCCACCGTCGAGCGCGGCCACGGCCGGGCCTGCAGGTTGCCGACTTCACCGAACGGCAGGGTCCGGGCATCGGTGGCTGGCACCGACGGGGCCGGCGCCGGCTGGCTGGCCACCGCACGCACCGGTTCGGCGCTGCGGCCGGCCACGCTGCGCGCGGCGGCCTGCTGGGTGCGGGTGGCACTGCTACGGCGGGCAGTGACGGCTGCGGCCGGCACGGCGGCCACGGCCAGGGCGGCATCGGCCACCACGGCGGCATCCAGCGGCGCGCGCGGCGGTGCCGGCGGCAGCCGCGCCTGGCTGGCGATGATCGTGGTCGGTTGCTCCAGCGGCGCCTGCCCGGGCAACTGCTCGCGGCTCATGAACAGCGCGATGGCGGCCACCGAGGCGGCCAGCGCGGCACCGCCACCCCAGCGCAGCAGACCGCCGCGGCGCTGGCGCGGCGCCGGCGTTGCGGCGACCACCGTGACCGGCTCGGCCGCGACAGCGGCCTGGATCCGGTCGGCAAAGCCCTGCGGCGCCGGCGCACAGGCCTGCCCGCGCAGCACATCGCCCAGCAGCTGCCAGCGTTCCTGGCAGCGCGACAGGTCTTCATCGTGTTCCAGGCGGCGCAGCAGGAACCGCGCCTCTTCCAGCGGCAGCTCTCCATCGACCAGCGCAGAAAGCTGCTGGCGGTGGTGGGAATCGAATTTGTCAGGCATCTGGTGGCTCATACGCGGCTCTTCTCGCGGGTGGCGCTGCCGACATCCAGCAGCGGCCGAAGTTCAGTGTCGATCGCCTCGCGGGCACGGAAAATCCGCGACCGCACGGTGCCGATCGGGCACCCCATCTTCTGCGCGATTTCTTCGTAACTCAGGCCCTCAACCTCGCGCAGGGTGATGGCCGATCTCAACTCTTCCGGCAACGCCGACACCGCCTTCATCACCGTCTGCTCCAGCTCCTGGCGCATCAACTCGCGTTCGGGCGTGTCGGTATCGCGCAGGCGGGTGCCGCTGTCGAACTGTTCGGCGTCCCCGATCTCGATGTCATCGGTGGGCGGGCGGCGGTTGTGGGCGGCTAGATGGTTTTTGGCAGTATTCACGGCGATCCGGTGCAACCAGGTATAGAACTGGGCATCGCCGCGGAAACTGCCGATCGCGCGGTAAGCGCGGACGAACGTATCCTGGGCAACGTCCTGACATTCACTCCAGTCGGCGATGTAGCGCCCGATCAAGGCGACGATCCGATGCTGGTACTTGCGCACCAGCACATCGAACGCCGCACTTTCGCCGCGCTGCACGCGCCGGACCAGCTCCAGGTCCAGCTCCTGTGGTGTTTCAACCTCGGCCATGGGGGGCCGCACTCCTGTCAGCCCAACCGACGTCGGGCAATGAGACTGCCAATCCCGGGAAAAGTTCAGCGCCGATCACCGCGCGCCGTACCAGCTTTTAACCACCGTTCCGTTAAGGTTCCAGATCACCGCCATGAACCGGGTGCTCCTCCCCCCCAGCTATGGGGATTTGACGGGGAGGAAACAACCTCTGGATCATAGCCCCCTTCTCCATACACAACCGGATGGAACGCCTCCATGCTCTCAGGCTTCGATGGGCTCCGCTTCTCACATTGGCACCCCGAGATCCGTGACGATGGTGTCGTGGTGCTCAGCCTCGACCGCCACGACAGCAGCGTCAATGCGATGTCGCAGGACGTGTTGCTGGAACTGGGCGACCTGGTCGAACGCCTGGCGCTGGACCCGCCCAAGGCGGTGGTGGTGCAGTCGATCAAGCCGGCCGGCTTCATCGCCGGTGCGGACCTGAAGGAATTCCAGGAGTTCGATCGCCGCGGCACCGTCAACGACGCCATCCGCCGTGGCCAGACCACCTACCAGAAGCTGTCCGAGCTGCCCTGCCCGACCGTGGCCGCCATCCATGGCCACTGCCTGGGCGGCGGCACCGAGCTGGCGCTGGCCTGCCGCTACCGCGTGGCCTCCAACGATCCCTCCACCCGGATCGGCCTGCCCGAAACCCAGCTCGGCATCTTCCCCGGTTGGGGTGGCAGCGCGCGGCTGCCGCAGCTGGTCGGCGCCCCCGCCGCCATGGACATGATGCTGACCGGCCGCAACCTGTCGGCATCGGCCGCCCGCAACATCGGCCTGGTCGACAAGGTCGTCGCCCCGGCGGTGCTGCTCGACACCGCCGTCGCACTGGGCCTGTCCGGCACCACCCGCCCGTTCAAACAGCGCCTGACCGCCTGGGCCTCCAACACCTGGCTGGCGCGCAGGCTGCTCGCCCCGCAGATGGCCAAGCAGGTCGCGCGCAAGGCCAGGAAAGACCACTACCCTGCCCCGTATGCCCTGATCAACACCTGGGCACGCACCGGCGGCAGCGGCATCCAGGCTCGCCTGGACGCCGAACGCCGCGCCGTGGTCAAGCTGGCCGGCACCCCGACCGCGCGCAACCTGATCCGCATCTTCTTCCTGACCGAGCGCCTCAAGGCACTGGGCGGAAAGGACCACGGCATCCGCCACGTGCACGTGGTCGGCGCCGGCGTGATGGGCGGCGACATCGCCGCGTGGTCTGCCTACAAGGGCTTCGAGGTCACCCTGCAGGACCGCGAACAGCGCTTCATCGACCCGGCCATCCAACGCGCCCAGGCCCTGTTCGCCAAGAAAGTGCGTGACGAGAGCAAGCGCCCCGCCGTCGCCGCCCGCCTCAAGGCCGACCTCGCCGGTGACGGCGTTGCCGTGGCCGACCTGGTGATCGAAGCCATCATCGAAGATGCCGAAGCCAAGCGTGGCCTGTACCAGACGCTCGAGCCGAAGATGAAGGTCGACGCCCTGCTGACCACCAACACCTCCTCCATCCCGCTGGTGGAACTGCGCGACCACATCCAGCGCCCGGCCCAGTTCGCCGGCCTGCACTACTTCAATCCCGTCGCCCAGATGCCGCTGGTGGAAATCATCCACCACGACGGCATGGCCCCGGAAACCGAACGCCGCCTGGCCTCGTTCTGCAAGGCCCTGGGCAAGTTCCCCGTGCCCGTCGCCGGAACCCCTGGTTTCCTGGTCAACCGCGTCCTGTTCCCCTACATGCTCGAAGCGGCCACCGCTTACGCCGAAGGCGTGCCCGGCCCGGTCATCGACAAGGCCGCCGTCAAGTTCGGCATGCCCATGGGCCCGATCGAACTGCTCGACACCGTCGGTCTGGACGTCGCCGCCGGCGTCGGCAAGGAACTGGCCCCGTTCCTCGGCCTGCAGATCCCCGCTGCCCTGCAGACCGTCGAACCGGGCAAGCGCGGCAAGAAGGATGGCCAGGGCATCTACAAGTGGGACAACGGCCGCGCCCAGAAGCCGGACGTACCAGCCAATTACCAGGCGCCGGAGGACCTGGAGGACCGCCTGATCCTGCCGCTGCTCAACGAAGCGGTCGCCTGCCTGCACGACGGCGTGGTGGCAGACGCCGACCTGCTCGATGCCGGTGTCATCTTCGGTACCGGCTTCGCCCCGTTCCGCGGCGGCCCGATCCAGTACATCCGCGCCACCGGCGCCGATGCGCTGGTGGAGCGCCTGAAGGTACTGCAGCAGCGCCACGGCGACCGTTTTGCCCCGCGACCGGGTTGGGATGCGGCAGTGCTGCGCGAACCGGTGATCTGACGGTTGATTGACCAAAACAGAAACGCCACCGCCCGGTGGCGTTTCTGTTTGCCGTTAGTTGGTTGATCCCGATCCCAATGGGCCGATAACGGTTACTGGCCTCTGGTTGGTTCATCCCGATCTGCGGACGTTACGTAACGATTCGTAGCCCCGGCCGTTGGCCGGACACCGCGCGCAGCGCGGCCCAAGCATCCGAAGGCGGTTGCGCAACGATCGCGACCATCCACCCGGCGTTTAAACGTTCCGAAGCCGTCCGTCCGGGGTCATGAACGCCTGAAACACGATTTCGGTATGGTCCAAACGTCGGGTTGATGGTCGCGGGCGATGAAACACGATCTTCGGAAACCTGGGCCGCGCTGCGCGCGGTGTCCGGCCAACGGCCGGGGCTACGAGTTTTTACGGGCCCATTGGGATCGGGATTGACCCACCACGGGCCCATTCGGATCCAGGTCAACCCACCAACATGTAATGCGGGCGACCTGCGGTTGGCTGGAACAACCTGTTACCCGAACGGGCCATGAAACCGCCCTGCGCGCGTGCCATTCTTCCTGCCTGTCCCCGCCAGCGAGAAAGCCCGCATGACGACCATCATCGCCCCGCGTGTCCATGACATCGGCGGCCTCGAAGTCCGCCGCGCCGTGCCCAGCATCCAGGCGCGCAGCGTCGGCCCGTTCGTGTTCGTCGACCAGATGGGCCCCGCCGTCATGGGCGCCGGTGCCGGCATCGACGTCCGCCCGCACCCGCACATCGGCCTGGCCACCGTCACCTTCCTCTGGTCCGGCGCCATCGGCCACCGCGACACCCTCGGCTCCGACCAGGTGATCCGCCCCGGCGACGTCAACTGGATGACCGCCGGCCGCGGCATCGCCCACTCCGAACGCACCCCGCCGGTCGAACGCGAACACGACCATCCCATCCACGGCATGCAGACCTGGGTCGCACTGCCGAAGGCGTATGAAGAAACCGCGCCCGCCTTCTACCACCACGCCGCCGCCACCCTGCCCGAGCAGCGCCGCAATGGCGCCTGGCTGCGCGTCATCGCCGGTCGCGCCTACGGCGAAGAATCCCCCGTTAAAGTCTTTGCCGACACCCTCAACGTCGCCATCGACCTGGACCCCGGTGCCGAACTCGACCTCGATACCGGCCACGTCGAACGCGCGCTCTACATCCTGGAAGGCGAGGCCCAGCTCGACGGCGTCGATCTGCCCGCCCAGCATCTCATCATTCCCGAAGCCGGCGCCCGTGGCCGGTTGCGTGCCAAGACGCCGTTGAAGGCCATGCTGCTCGGTGGTGAACCGCTGGACGGACCGCGCCACCTCTGGTGGAACTTCGTGTCCAGTTCCAAGGAACGCATCGAGCAGGCCAAGCACGATTGGGAATCGGGTGCTTTCGGCAACATTCCCGGCGACGACAAGGAATTCATTCCACTGCCGGCGTGATGCGCGCCCGTTGCATCATCCGATTTCCGACGTGATTCCCCCTGGGCATCCGTGGAGATCTTCAATGAGCATGGGCAAGCGTCTGGCCGCCGAATTCCTCGGCACCTTCTGGCTGGTTCTCGGCGGCTGTGGCAGCGCCGTCCTCGCAGCGAAATTCGGCGGTGACGGCAACCCGCTGGGCATCGGCTTCCTCGGCGTCGCACTGGCTTTCGGCCTCACCGTGCTGACCGGCGCCTACGCGTTCGGCCACATCTCCGGCGCCCACTTCAACCCCGCTGTCAGCGTCGGCCTGTGGGTCGGCGGGCGTTTCCCGGCGCGCGACCTGCTGCCCTACATCGTCGCCCAGGTGCTGGGCGGCCTGCTGGCCGGCTTCATCCTGCTGCAGATCGCCTCCGGGGCACCCGGTTTCCAGATCGACAACAACCAGGCCGGTGCCTTCGCCAGCAACGGTTACGGCGCACTCTCGCCCGGTGGCTACAGCGTCGCCGCCGCCTTCCTGTGCGAAGTGGTGCTCACCGCCCTGTTCCTGGTGGTCATCATGGGCGCCACCCACGGCCGTGCCCCGGCGGGCTTCGCCCCGATCGCCATCGGCCTGGCCCTGACCCTGATCCACCTGATCAGCATCCCGGTCACCAACACCTCCGTGAACCCGGCCCGCTCCACCGCCGTGGCGGTGTTCGCCGGCAGCGGCGCGCTGGGCCAGCTGTGGCTGTTCTGGCTGGCCCCGCTGCTGGGCGGCCTGATCGGCGGCATCGCCTACAAATGGATCGGTGCCGATGGCCCACCCCGCTAACCGGGTTCAGAATCATTTGAAACGGTTATTTGAAGAACCGGTCACATTCCGTTAAGGTCGAAATCACCAGACCGTCACCTGACGGGTCCTTCCGGTAAGCGCATGGGGCATGCGCAGCACATCGGCCAGGGAACGCTTGGCCACCGGAAGCGCCCGCAGGGGACGGCACGGCTACTTGCACACTTGGGGGAACGCATGAAGATCCTGCACGCCTTGATATTCCTTGGCCTTTCACTGACGGCCGGCATCGCCACGGCGCAATCGGCCGCCAAATGCCCGGCACTGCCCGAATCCAGCGGCCTGCAATGGCAGGAACAGTCTGCGGCCACCTACGTGCTCTGCAAGGCCACTGCGGCAGACGGGCGCGAAGTCATGACCATGATGCTCACCGGGCGCGACCCGGATATTCCGCTGCCCCGCCCGCTGCGCCAGGAAAAGGGCAACTTCGCCGGTGAGTCGCTGTACTGGTACCAGCCTGACCTGGGCGGACAGCAGCCGCCGGGGTATGCCACCCGCCGCATGACCGTGGTCAAGTTCGACAAGAACCGCTACGCGCAGATTTCGCTGTATCCCAGCGACGCCAGCGAGCTGCGCGCGCTGCAGACGTTGTCGCAGGGCATGAACCTCAATCCGTCGGCGGTCGCCGCCGAGCGGTGACACCCGGTAGCGCCGGCCGTTGGCCGGCGCTGGCTTGTTTCAGAAGCGGCCTTCCTGGAAATCCACGAAGGCCTGCATCAGTTCCTGCCTGGTGTTCATCACGAACGGGCCATGGCGCATCACCGGCTCCCGCAACGGCCGCCCGGCGACCAGGATCAATCGCGCTCCACCGGCGCCCGCGCGCAGCTGCAGCAGTTCGCCGCCATCGAGCACCGCCATTTCCTGCCGGTCGACCGGACGCGCGTCATCGCCGTCGCCAATCGTCAGCCCGCCTTCGAACACATAGGCGAACGCGTTATGCCCTTCAGGCAGCACGTAATCCCAGGCCGTGCCTGCATCCAGCTGCACATCCAGGTACAACGGATCGGTGGCCGGCTGCACGATCGGGCCGACCGTGTCGCCCACCTGCCCGGCGATCACCTTGACCTGCACGCCCGGCGCCGGCTGCGCCAGCGGAATGCGGTCCGGCGCGAACTCCTGGTACTTGGGATCGGTCATCTTGTCGCGCGCCGGCAGGTTCACCCACAACTGGAAGCCGCGCATCTGCCCCGATTCCTGCTCGGGCATTTCCGAATGCACCAGGCCGCGGCCGGCGGTCATCCACTGCACGCTGCCCGGGGTGAGCAGGCCCTCGTTGCCGTGGTTGTCCTTGTGCCGCATGCGCCCGTCGAGCATGTAGGTCACGGTCTCGAAGCCGCGATGCGGGTGGCTGGGGAAGCCGGCGATGTAGTCCTCGGCGCGATCGGTGCCGAATTCATCCAGCAGCAGGAACGGGTCAAGGTCCGGCAGCGAGGGACCACCGATGACCCGGGTCAGGCGCACGCCGGCCCCGTCGGAGGTGGCCATGCCACGGATGGTGCGCTGCACGCGCACCGGGGTTGGGCTGCTCATGTTGACTCCGGCGAAAGGAAGATGGATACAAGATGGGCGCAGCCCCCGGAGGCGCCAACCGTCATGCCCGCAACCGATTGTTCCAAGCGTGGTGTTCTGTACCCGTGTACGACCAAAGTACTAGCGGCAAGCCTCCGCAGGCGCATTGACCCGGTCACTGCCAGGGCGGACCCTTACGGAGTTCTTCAGGGAGACGCAATCTCATGAAAGGTTTTTCCAAGCTGGGTTGGGCGGCGCTCGCGCTGCTCGGCGCATTCTGTCTTGGCACCGTCGCATTGCGGCGGGGCGAACACATCAACGCGCTGTGGATCGTGGTCGCCGCAGTCTCCATCTATCTCATTGCCTATCGCTTCTACAGCCTGTTCATCGCCGACAAGGTGATGCAGCTCGATCCCACCCGGGCCACGCCCGCGGTGATCAACAACGATGGCCTGGATTACGTGCCCACCAACAAGCACGTGCTGTTCGGCCACCACTTCGCGGCCATCGCCGGTGCGGGGCCGCTGGTAGGCCCGGTGCTGGCGGCGCAGATGGGCTACCTGCCCGGCCTGCTGTGGCTGGTGGTGGGCGTGGTACTGGCCGGCGCGGTGCAGGACTTCATGATCCTGTTCATTTCCAGCCGCCGCAACGGGCGTTCACTGGGTGACCTGGTGCGCGAGGAAATGGGCCAGGTGCCTGGCACCATCGCGTTGTTCGGCGCATTCCTGATCATGATCATCATCCTGGCGGTGCTGGCGATGGTGGTGGTGAAGGCACTGGCGGAAAGCCCGTGGGGCATGTTCACGGTGATTGCGACGATGCCCATCGCGATCCTGATGGGCATCTACATGCGCTACATCCGCCCGGGCAAGATCGGCGAAATTTCGGTGGTGGGGTTGATCCTGCTGCTGCTGGCGATCTGGTACGGCGGCAAGGTGGCGGCGGACCCGGTCTGGGGCCCGGCCTTCACCTTCACCGGGATCCAGATCACCTGGATGCTGATCGGTTACGGCTTCGTGGCATCGGTGCTGCCGGTGTGGCTGCTGCTGGCCCCGCGCGATTACCTGTCGACGTTCCTGAAGATCGGCACGATCGTGGCGCTGGCCATCGGCATCCTGATCGTGATGCCGGAGCTGAAGATGCCGGCGCTGACGCAGTTCGCGGCCAGCGGTGATGGTCCGGTGTGGAAGGGCGGCATGTTCCCGTTCCTGTTCATCACCATTGCGTGCGGTGCGGTGTCGGGCTTCCATGCGCTGATCGCGTCGGGTACGACGCCGAAGCTGCTGGCCAATGAGCGCCACATGCGCTACATCGGTTACGGCGGCATGCTGATGGAATCGTTCGTGGCGGTGATGGCGCTGGTGGCGGCATCGATCATCGATCCGGGCATCTACTTTGCGATGAACAGCCCGGCGGCGGTGATCGGTGCCGATGCGGTCTCGGCGGCACACTACATCACCACGACGTGGGGCTTCACGATCACGCCGGAGCAGCTGGAGGCGACGGCGGCGGCGATTGGCGAGCCGACGATCCTGCACCGTGCGGGTGGCGCGCCGACGCTGGCGGTGGGTATCGCGCAGATCCTGCACCAGGCGATCCCGAGTGGCAGCAACGCGATGATGGCGTTCTGGTACCACTTCGCGATCCTGTTCGAGGCACTGTTCATCCTGACGGCGGTGGATGCGGGTACGCGTGCGGGCCGCTTCATGCTGCAGGACCTGTTGGGCAACTTCATCCCGGCGCTGAAGAAGACCGAGTCGTGGACGGCGAACATCATCGCGACGGCGGGCTGCGTGGCGCTGTGGGGCTATCTGCTGTACACGGGCGTGGTGGATCCGTTCGGTGGCATCCAGACGTTGTGGCCGCTGTTCGGCATCTCGAACCAGATGCTGGCGGGTATCGCGCTGATGCTGGGTACGGTGGTGCTGTTCAAGATGAAGCGTGACCGCTATGCGTGGGTGACGGCGGTGCCGGCGGTATGGCTGCTGATCTGCACGACGTATGCGGGGCTGATCAAGATCTTCGACAGCAATCCGGCGCAGGGCTTCCTGGCGCAGGCGCACAAGTTCCAGGATGCGATTGCGAGCGGGACGATCACGGCACCGGCCAAGACGGTGGGGCAGATGCAGCAGATCGTGGTGAACGCGTACGTCAACACGGGGCTGACGGTGCTGTTCCTGTTCGTGGTGTTCGCGATCCTGGCCTATGCGATCAAGACGATCGTGGTGGCACGCCGTACGCCGCAGCGCACGGACCGTGAGACGGAATACGTGGCGCTGCAGCCGCACCAGATGGCGGACCTGTGATGAGCACGGGTCTGGTTCCGGTCGGGCAGTACCAGGCGCACCGACGCATCTGGCGGCGCCTGGTGCAGACGGCACGTCTGTGCTGCGGGATTCCCGATTACGACAACTACGTGCGGCACGTGCTGGAGAAGCATCCGGACCGCACGCCGATGGACTACAAGACGTTCTTCCGCGAGCGTCAGGAAGCGCGTTACGGCGGCCGCAATGGGGGTCGCTGCTGCTGACATTGGCGCTATCGCGCTGTTGAACGGTAGGTCTCGACCGTTGGTCGAGACGGCTTCTAGAAGCGAAAAGGCGGCGCATTCGCGCCGCCTTTTCCTTTGGCTCTGCATTTCCATCGGCTATGGCGGGACGCCGGTGGGGGTGCGGGACACGCCGTGAACCCATCCCTGGGGGCTTGTAGAAAACATCCATGTTTTCTACAGTCCCGCACCCCCACCGCCGCCCCGCCATCCACAGTTCCCTGATGACGGAGCGGAAAAGCGGTAGCGCCGGCCGTTGGCCGGCCTTCCCGATGCTGATGGCGTCGTTATGCTCCGGCCATCCATTTAAGGATCAAGCCGGTTACGTATGCCAGACCGGTTCCCGTGGCGTATCCGACTGTTCCGAGGAGCACCCCCACCGGCGCCAGGCTGGGATGGAACGCCGCTGCCACCACGGGCGCCGATGCCGCTGCGCCGATGTTGCCCATCGAGCCGATGCCGAAGAAGAACAACGGCGCTTTGACCAGCTTGGCGACGGTCCACAGGACGAGGATGTGGGTGAGCATCCAGATCACGCCGAGCAGGAACAGCCACGGGCGGTCCAGCAGGGACAGCAGGTTCATCTGCATGCCGATGCAGGCGATCAGGAAGTACAGGAACACGGTGCCCAGGCGGGATGCGCCGGCCGATTCGAGCCGGCGTGCGCGGGTGAAGCTCAGGCCGAGGCCGAGCAGCGTGGAGAGCAGGACCACCCAGACGAAGGCGCTGTCGAGGCTGAACTGGCTGGCCCAGCTGATGTGGGCTTTGAACCAGGCGCTCAGGGGGGCGGCGATGGCGTGGGCCAGGCCGACGCCGCCGAGCGCGACGCCGACGATCAGCATGAGGTCGGTGAGGCTGGGAATGCGGGCGTTCTGGGCCTCATAGGCACTGATGCGCGCTTTCATTTCGTCGATGGCGCGGGTGTCGGCGCCGTTGCGGGTGTCGATCTGGGTGGCGCGGTTGGCCAGGAACAGCAGGACGGCCATCCACAGGCTGGCGCAGGCGACGTCGACGACGGCGAACTGGCCGAAGGTGGTGGCGTCGGTACCGAATACTTCGCGCATGGCGACCATGTTGGCGCCGCCACCGATCCAGCTGCCGGCCAGTGCGGCCATGCCGGCCCAGGTATCGCCGGCGACGGTTTCCGGGTGGATCCAGGACATCAGCTGGAACGACACCACGGCGCCGAGCATGATGCCGAAGGTGCCGGCGCAGAACACGATGAGCAGCTTGGGGCCGAGCTTGAGGATGCCCTTGAGGTCGATGGAAAGGGTGAGCAGCACCAGGGCGGCGGGCAGCAGCACGTCGCGGGCGATGGGGTTGTAGAGGGCGGTGTCGTGGCCGTCGATAAGGCCAGCGGTGTTGTAGATGGCCGGGATGAAGTAGCACAGCAGCAGGGCGGGCACCCAGGCGAAGATTTTCTTCAGCAGGGGGGTCGGGCCGCTGGCGGCCCAGAAAATCAGGGCCAGGGTGGCAGCGATCAGGCCAAGGCCAACGATATCGTTGGTGATGAGGGCAATACTGGGTTCGGTCGGCATGCGATCCTCTGTCGATCGAAAGGGCAAAAAAAAGCGCCGCATGATGCGACGCCTTTTTGAGCTTAACACTGTCTTCACCACATGCCACGTTGCGCTGCCGCGCACTGCCACGCCTACCCTGGCAGCGATGCGCTCAGGTCGAGGATGACGCGGGTACCGCGCGGTTCGCTCTGTTCGATGGTGAGTGCCCAGCCGAGGTGTTCGCACAGGCGGGCGATCAGTTCGAGGCCGATGCCGCTCTGTCCGTTGCGATCACCGCGGGCCATGCGCGCGTAGACCGCGGCAATTTCTTCAGGGCTCATGCCTTCGCCGGGATCCTGCAGGGTGACCACGGCACGGTCGGATACGTTGATGGTGATGGTGCCGCGGCCACTGTTTTCGATGGCGTTGCGCAGCAGGTTGCCGATCGCGGCCTGGACCACGCCGAGCGGCGCGATGATGTCCACGTTGGCCAGGCCCTGCACGGCGATCTGCAGGTCCTTGTCGCCCATCAGGTGGCGATGGTCTTCGATGATGTCCGGCACCAGCTGGTCCAGCGGGATGCGTTCCTTCAACGCGGCCAGGCGCGCCGGTTCGCGCGCGAGTACCAGCAGCAGCTGGATAAGCTGCTCCACGCCCTGGGCGGTGCGGTGCACGCGCTGCATCTGCTGGCGCGCACGGTCGGGCAGCGCGGGCTGCTCCAGCGCCAGTTCGGCGGCGCCGGTGATCACTGCGATGGGGGTGCGCAGTTCGTGGCTGGCGGTGCTGATGAACACCCGTTCGCGTTCCACGAACTGTTCGTTGCGGGCCAGGTAGTCGTTGAGTGCGGCGGCGATGACGTACAGCTCGGAACTGCCGCGCGGGTCGACTTCGACGCGCTGGCCAGCCATGCCGGGCTTGAGGCCGTCGATATGCCGGGCCAGTGAGCGCAGCGGGCTGACCAGGCGGCTGACGCCGAACGAGGCCATCACTACCGTCACTACGATCATCACCACGCTGGCCAGCATCACCCAGCGGGTGGCGAATTCTTCCAGGTCGTGGAAGTCGTTGATGTCCAGCACCAGTGCAAGCCGGCCCTGCCCGGCGGTGTCGCGCACCATCACCGCGCTGGCGCGGCCGGCGATTTCCACGCCGTCGTGCAGGCCCGGATGCAGGGTGCGCAGGATCGGCGGAACACCGGGACTGTCATCGACGGTGAACAGGCGCAACGTGTCCGAGTCCTGCCAGCGGTAGTGCGGTTCGTGTTCGATGTGGCTGACGATGCTGTCCAGTTCGGAGTTCAGCAGTGCGCGCCACGCCGAATGCTCGGCATGCTCGTGCACGTAGTTGCCCACGCTGAACACCGCCAGCGAGATCAACGCCAGGTAGCCCAGCAGCCACCAGACCAGCCGCCGGTGCAGCGGCGCGGGCTTACGCAGTTTCATCGTGGCCTTCGGTGGCCGGCGCACCCAGGCGATACCCCACGCGCGGCAGGGTATGGATGAGCTTGTGCTGGAACGGACCGTCCACGCTGCGGCGCAGTTCGTAGATGTGGGAACGCAGCAGGTCGCCGTCGGGCAGCTCATCGCCCCACAGCGCGAACTCCAGCTGCTGGCGGGTGACCGCCGCCGGGCTGGCGCGCATCAGCACTTCCAGCAGCTTGCGGCAGGCCGGGTACAGGTGCAGGGCCTGGCCGTCGCGCTGCGCCTCCAGCGTGGCCAGGTCCAGGGTGAGATCGGCTACTTCCAGCACCTTGCGCGGGTTGCGCCCCTGCGCGCGCACGCGCAGCGCTTCCAGCCGGACTTCCAGTTCCGGCAGGGCGAACGGCTTGGTCAGGTAGTCGTCGGCGCCGGCGCGGAAGCCGGCGATCTTGTCGGGCAGTTCGTCGCGCGCGGTGAGCATGATCACCGGCACCTCCGAGCCGTGCTCGATTCGCAGGCGGCGCAGCACGTCGGGGCCTTCCATGCGCGGCAGCATCCAGTCCAGGATCAGCGCGTCGTAGCTCTGGGTGGCGGCCAGGTGCAGGCCGGTGACGCCATCGGGGGCGACGTCGAGGACATGGCCACGCGCTTCGAAATACTCGAACAGGTTGGCGACCAGTTGGCGGTTGTCTTCAATGACCAGGAGCCGCATGCGTCGGGAACTCGGGAGTGATACCGCCATGGTAGCCGCTGGAATGTCGGAATCCGGTCGCAATCGCCCCGGTTCGACGCCTTTCTTACATCGGCTGGGCGACAGTGCGGGCTTTCCAACCGATCCCTTGCCCTTGCAGACGATCCTGACCCGCCATCGGTGGCGACTGCTGACCTGCCTCGCCCTGCTGTTGGCCCTTGCCGCAGGGATCGGACTGCGCGCCCCTACCCCGCCGGATGAGCCCCGTTTCGTGCTGGCCGCCCGGGCCATGGTCGAGACCGGCCAGTGGCTGCTGCCCCACCGGGGCAGCGACCTGTACGCCGAAAAGCCGCCGGTGTTCATGTGGATCCAGGCGGCGACCTACCAGGTCATCGGGAACTGGAACCTGGCCTTCCTGCTGCCCTCGCTGCTGGCCGGGCTGGCCACGTTGTGGCTGAGCTGGGACCTGGCGCGGCGCCTGTGGAACCGGCGCATCGCCTGGTGGGCGCTGCTGGCGCTGGCCAGCTGCCTGCAGTTCGGGCTGATGGCCAAGCGTGCACAGATCGACATGGTGCTGGTCGCGCTTACCACCCTGTCGTTGTGGGCGCTGCTGCGCCACCTGCTGGAACGGCCGAACACGCGGATGCTGTGGGTGGCCGGGTTCGCCGCGGGTCTCGGCACGGTCACCAAGGGCGTGGGCTTCCTGCCGCTGCTGGTGCTGCTGCCGTGGGCGCTGTGGCGCTGGAAAGGCCAGCCGCGGCCTGGCGCTGCCCTGCCCCGCGCGCGTTCACTGCTGTGGCTGATACCGGCATTCCTGCTCGGCACCGCCGTGTGGCTGGGCCCACTTGGGATCGCGCTGCTCAATGACCCCTCGCCGGAGCTGCAGGGCTATGCGCGCGAACTGCTGTTCAAGCAGACCGGCACCCGCTATGCCAATGCCTGGCACCACGTGCAGCCGGCCTGGTACTACCTGCAGGTGATCGCCACGCTGTGGCTGCCCGGCAGCCTGCTGCTGCCCGCGCTGGTTCCGGCGTGGTGGAGGCGCCTGAAGCGCCTGGATGGGCGCTACTGGCTGCTGCTCGGCTGGGCGCTGCTGGTGCTGCTGTTCTTCAGTGCCAGCCCCGGCAAGCGCGAGGTCTACATCTTCCCGATGCTGCCGGCGCTGTGCGTGGCCGCCGCCCCGCTGCTGCCCGGCCTGCTGCGCCGGCCTGGTCCGCGCTGGCTGCTGCTGGCCTACGTGCTGGTGCTGGGCGCGGCGGCGCTGGGGATCGGCGCGCAGTTGCTGGGCGACGGTGCCTGGGCGCATGCGCAGCTGGCCAGGCGCGGCATGCCAGAAACCCTGCTGCCGGTACTCGGGGCGTGGCTGCTTGGCTTCGGCATTGTGGTGCTGCTGCTGGCCGCCTGGCTTCGCCAGCGGCGTGCCGGCATGCTTGCTGTGTTGACTGCGGTGCTGTTGTGGAACCTGCACGGCTGGGGCCTGATGCCTGCATTGGGTCCGTACAGTTCTTCGTCGGCATTGATGCAGCAGGTCGGCGAGCGGATCGGCCCGTCGGCCGAGCTGGGCGCGCTGGCCTGGCGCGAGCAGAACCTGCTGCAGGCCGACCGGCCGGTGACCGACTTCGGGTTCAAGCGCCCCTGGGACGAACAGTGGCATGACGCTGGCCCGTGGCTGGCGCAGGCGCCGCAAGACCGCTGGCTGCTGGTGCTGGAGCAGGCGATCAGTCCGTGCGTGGATCGCGCGCAGGCGGTAATGATCGGCAGTGCCAACCGCAACCGCTGGTGGCTAGTACCCGGCACGGCATGGAATGCAGCCTGCCACGCGGAACTGTCCAGGGATGCAGCCGCCGGCGTGGACGACGGTGACTGAATCGCGGATGCACGGCGCGGCCGATTAACGCGCGGGGAACATCGCTCCGACCGGTCTCCGACACGCCGCTGACGACCATGGCGCCGGTTTCCCCGCCGGCCCTGCCTGATGCTTCCTGCTTCCCCTGCACTTGTCCCGCTCGCTTCCGACGCGCCCGCGCAGGCGTCCGGGTTCCTGCGCCGCCATCTCGGTTGGCCGCTGCTGGCCGTGCTGGCCGCCAGTGCCGCACTGATGGCGGGCGGGGGTGACCAGTGGCTTGCGGACCAGCTGTACCGCATGGAAGGCCATCACTGGCTCCTGCAGAACGCATGGGCGACGAGCCAGTTGATCCACAAGGGTGGCAAGTGGCTGAGCGCAGCGGCAACGCTGCTGACCCTCGTGTTGTGCTTCCACGCCTGGCGCCACGAACGCGCGGCCGCATGGCGCTGGCCGCTGCTGTACCTGGTAATGGCCGTCGCGCTGGGCACCGGCGTGGTGTCGCTGCTGAAGTCCCTCACCAACATGGATTGCCCGTGGGACTTGGCGCGCTACGGCGGCCTGCGCGAATACGTGGGCCTGTTCGCCACCCGCCCGCACGGCATGCCGCGCGGGGTGTGCTTCCCGGCCGGGCATTCCAGCGCCGGGTTTGCCTGGGTGAGCCTGTACTTCTTCGCGCTGCTGGTGCGCCCGGCATGGCGATGGCGTGGCCTTGCCGTGGGGCTGGTCGCCGGCGGCGTGTTCGGTGCCGCGCAGCAGCTGCGCGGCGCGCATTTCCTGTCGCATGACCTGTGGACGCTGGCGACCTGCTGGACGGTGTCGCTGCTGTTGTTCCTGCTGGTACGCCGCATGGCGGGAGCACGCGCATGAACACCCTCGCATCGCACATGCCGCGCCTTGCCTCGCTGTCAGCCCTGCGCCACTGGCGCCCGACCTGGTCCACCGAAACCCTCATCGCGCTCACCAGCATGTTCTTCGCGCTGGCCTGCAACGGCCTGTTCTGGCACAGCGCGATGGCCACCCATCCGGGCAGCCTGCGCTTCGGCCTTTCGCTGCTGTTGCTGCTGGGCGGCGCGCACAGCCTGCTGATGGGCCTGCTGGTGTGGCGCTGGAATGCGAAAGTGATGATCGGCGTGCTGCTGCTGGGCACGGCGATGGCCGCCCATTACATGGGCAGCTACCACATCTACCTGGATGCGGACATGCTGCGCAACGTGCTGGCGACCGACCACAAGGAAAGCCGCGAGCTGATCACTCCCAGCCTGATCGCTCCGCTGGTGCTGCTGGCGGCGCTGCCGATGGTCGTGCTGTGGCGCGTGCAGCTGCTGCGCCGCAGCTGGGGCAAGGCACTGCTGTGGCGTGGCGGCTTCCTGCTGCTGTCGGCCGCCGTGGCACTGGGCGGTTCGCTGCTGTCGTTCCAGGAAATGTCGGCGCTGATGCGCAACCAGCGCGAGGTGCGCTACCTGGCCACGCCGGGCAACTACCTGCTGGGCCTGCCCAAGGCGCTGCGCGGCGACAACCCGATCCAGCGCGCACCGAAGCTGCCGATCGGGCTGGATGCCAAGGCCACCCCGCGCGCGGCCGACAGCAAGCCGCGGCTGCTGGTGATCGTGATGGGTGAAACCGCGCGTGCGCAGGACTGGGGCTTGAACGGCTACGCCCGGCAGACCACGCCGCAGCTGGCGCAGACCAGCGCGATCAACTTCCCGGACATGCATTCGTGCGGTACCAGCACCGAAGTGTCGTTGCCCTGCCTGTTCTCGCCCTATGGCCGCCACGATTACGATGAGAAGAAGATCCGCGCGCACCAGTCGCTGCTGCACGTGCTCGACCACGCCGGCATCGGCACGCTGTGGCGCGACAACCAGTCCGGCTGCAAGGGCGTGTGCGAAGGGCTGCCGATGCAGGCACTGGACGATGCAACGCATCCCACCCTGTGCGCCAACGGCCGTTGCAGGGACGAGATCCTGATCGACAACCTCGCCGAACAGGTCCGTGCAACGCCGGGCGACCGGGTGGTGGTGCTGCACCAGCTGGGCAACCACGGCCCAAGCTACTTCGAGCGCTACCCCGCCCGCTTCCGCCGCTTCACCCCGACCTGCGACACCCCGGACCTGGGCAAGTGCAGCCGCGAGGAAATCACCAACAGCTACGACAACGCGCTGCTGTACACCGACCAGCTGCTGGCCCACACCATCGGCACGCTGCAGGGCATGCAGGATTACGACACGGCGATGATCTACCTGTCCGACCATGGCGAATCGCTCGGCGAGAAGGGCCTGTACCTGCACGGGGTGCCGTACGCGATCGCCCCGCAGGAACAGACCCGGGTGCCGATGACGATGTGGTTCTCGCCCGGCTTCGCCGCCAGCCGTGGGCTGGACCTGGCCTGCGTGCGGCGGCGCGCCAGCCAGTACACGGACCATGACAACGTGTTCCCGTCGGTACTGGGCCTGATGCAGGTGAAGACCGCGCTGTACGAGCGCGACCGCGACCTGTTCGCCGGCTGCGCGCGCTGACGGGACCTGTGGCCCTTGCGGTGCGGCGGCGGCCCCACTAGCCTTCGCCGGTCTGTCACCACCCAAGGATGTCCCCGTGAACCACCGCCCGCTCCTGCTGGCCCTGGCTGTCGGTGCTGCCGCACTGACGCTGGCGGCCTGCCAGAAGGAATCGTCCCCCACCACCGCACCGGCCGCAGGCACCACCGCGCCGACCGAGACCGCGGACCAGTTCATCGCCCGCGTCAACGCCGAGTACAAGGCCCTGTACCCGGAAATGACCTCGGCCCAGTGGCTGTCCTCGACCTACATCAATGACGATTCCGAGCGCGTGGCGGCCAAGGCCAACGAACGCTGGCTGACCATCCTCAACGGCTGGATCGCCCAGGCCGGCAAGTACGACGGCCAGCCGATGAGCGAGGACACCAAGCGCCAGATCCACCTGCTCAAGCTGATGACCGCCATGCCGGCGCCGCGCGACCCGGCCAAGCTGGGCGAGCTGACCCGCATCGCCAGCCGCATGGAAGGCGCGTACGGCTCGGGCAAGTACTGCACCGACGAAGCCAACCCGGCCACCTGCCGCCAGCTGGGCGACCTGGAAGAAGTGCTGGCCAGCAGCCGCGACTACGACAAGCAGCTGGACGCCTGGCAGGGCTGGCACGGCACCACCAAGCCGATGCGCGCCGACTACCAGCGCTTCGTCGGCCTGGTCAACGAAGGCGCCAAGGAAATGGGCTTCGCCGATGCCGGGCAGATGTGGCGCAGCGGCTACGACATGCCGCCCGAGCAGATCGGCCCGGAAACCGACCGCCTGTGGGAACAGGTCAAGCCGATGTACGAGCAGCTGCACTGCTACGCGCGTACCAAACTGGACGGCACCTACGGCAAGGACAAGGCCGAAACCGAAGGCGGCCTGATCGCCGCGCACCTGCTGGGCAACATGTGGCAGCAGGACTGGTCCAACCTGTGGGACCAGCTTGAGCCGTACCCGGGCGCAGGCAGCCTGGACATCACCGCTGCGCTGGAAAAGCAGTACCAGGCCAACCTGAGCGGTGCACTGGCCAAGGCCGGCGGCAGCAACGCGAACGTGGAAGCGCTGTACAAGGCGCAGCGCGAGGCCGAACTGCGCACCGCCAAGCAGATGACCGAACGCGCGCAGGACTTCTACGTGTCGCTGGGCATGCCGGCGCTGCCGAAGTCGTACTGGGACAAGACCCAGTTCATCAAGCCGCTGGACCGCGACGTGGTCTGCCACGCCAGTGCGTGGGACATGAACATGGAAGGCGACGTGCGCACCAAGATGTGCATCAAGCCGACCGAGGAAAACTTCACCACCATCTACCATGAGCTGGGCCACATCTATTACGACCTGGCCTACAACCCGCTGCCGCCGCTGTTCCAGGGCGGTGCCAACGATGGCTTCCACGAAGCGATCGGCGACACCATCGTGCTGGCGATGACCCCGCAGTACCTGAACTCGATCGGGCTGGTCGACAAGCCGCAGGAAAGCCGCGAGGCCACCATCAACGCGCAGATGCGCATGGCCCTGAGCGGCGTGTCGTTCCTGCCGTTCGGCCTGATGATCGACCGCTGGCGCTGGGGCGTGTTCGATGGCTCGATCAGCCCGGACCAGTACAACAAGGCGTGGTGGGACCTGAAGGCCAAGTACCAGGGCGTGGCCCCGGCCTCGGCGCGCGGCGAGGAGTTCTTCGATCCGGGCGCCAAGTACCACGTGCCGGGCAATACCCCGTACACGCGCTACTTCCTGGCGCGCATCCTGCAGTTCCAGTTCTACAAGGGCCTGTGCGATGCGGCCGGCTACAAGGGCCCGCTGCACCAGTGCAGCTTCTACGGCAACAAGGAAGCCGGCCAGAAGTTCTGGGCGATGCTGAGCAAGGGTGCCAGCCAGCCGTGGCAGGCCACGCTGAAGGAAATCACCGGCGGCGACAAGCTCGATGCCGGCCCGATGATCGAGTACTTCACCCCGGTCAACGAGTGGCTCAAGCAGCAGAACCAGGGCCAGATGTGTGGCTGGCAGCCGCCTGGCGCGGCGGCGGCGCCGAAGGCCCCGTAAACGAAAAAAACCGGCCAATGGCCGGTTTTTTTCTGCGCGGTCGGTTGTCAGGATTTGGGTTTCAGCGACGCGGCCAACTCGGTCTTGAACTGCTCGAAATCCTTGCCCTCGCCCTTGGCTTCGGCGTGCGCGGCGTCTTTCAGCGCATCCGAATACACCAGGCGCACCGGGGTGCCCTGGCGCTCGTGCAGTTCGGCGGCCTGCATGATCAGCGCCAGCACGCGGGCGGCGCTGGGGGTCTGCCCGGCGATACGGCCATCCATGCCCAGCACCCACTCGCCGTCGCGACGGACCACCCCGGCCAGCAGCGTGCGTTGCTGGTCGCGCAGCTCGGCATGCGGCTCGACCGGCGATGCATGGGCCTTTTCGCGGTTGGCTTCTTCGATTTCGCGGCGCCGGCGCAGGTCACGACGCAGTTTGGAGGTGGTCGACATCAGGGGGAGTTCCGTACCGCAACAATGGTGAAAGAATACCGCACGGGGGCTCAGGCAAGGGCCGCCGCAGCCTCGCGGCGGCGTTCGCAGCGACGCTCCCAGAACCAGAAGCTGGCGCCGATGGCGAAGAAGCCGGCATAGCCCAGCGCCAGGTGAAGCGGAGTGTGGCTGAGCATCGGCGACACCACCCCGGCCACCACGGTGTTGATCATCAGCTGCAGGAACATCTGCATCGACGAGGCAAGACCGCGCTGGTGCGGGTACATATCCAGCACCGCAAGCGCCAGGATCGGGAAGATCAGCGCCATGCCCACGCCACCGACGAAGATCGGCAGCACCGCCCAGGGCAGCGCGATCTGGTCCACCGCCAGCACATAGGCCAGGTTGACCAGCGCCGATACCGCGCACAAGCTGAAGCCGATCCCGACCTGGCGGGCGGCGGTCATCCGCCCGGCCATGCGTCCGGAGAGGAACGAGCCCGTGGTCATGCCGCCGATGGTGGGAATGAACAGCCAGGCAAAACCGCCCTCGCCCAACTGCAGGTGCTGCATCACGAACACCGGTGCCGAGGCGATGTACAGGAAGATGCCGGAGAAATTGAACGCGCCGGCTGCCGCCAGGCGCAGCAGGCGCGGGTTGGTGCCCATCTGCAGGTAGCTGCGCAGCAGCGCGCGGGTGGACAGCGGGGTGCGGGCTTCCACCGGGTGGGTCTCCGGCAGCCACTTGCCGGTGGCGGCGAGCAAGACCAGCGCGAACACCACCAGGAACCAGAAAATCAGCGGCCAATCGCCGCCGCCGAGCAGGATCCAGCCGCCGATGATCGGCGCGATCGCCGGGGCGATGCCGAAGATCATCGAGACCTGGCTCATCAGCCGCTGCGCGTCGGCGCCATGGTAGAGGTCGCGGATCACCGCGCGGCCGACGATCACGCCTACGCCGGCGGTGACGCCCTGCAGCGCGCGGAACACCAGCAGCGTGGTCAGGTCGCGCGACAGCGCGCAGCCGATGGAGGCGGCGATGAACAGCACCAGCCCGCCCAGGATCACCCGGCGGCGGCCGAACGCGTCCGACAGCGGGCCGTGCGCCAGGCTCATCAGGCCGTAGAACAGCAGGTATACGCTCACCGTCTGCTGCACCGCCACCTGGTCGACCTGCATCCGCTCGCCCAGCAGCAGGAACGCCGGGAAGATGGTGTCGATCGAGAACGGGCCGAACATGGCCAGGCCGGCAAGCAGCAGGGCCAGGCGGCGGTTGGAGGGCGGAGCGGGTGTCATCGGGTCTTCCGTCAGCGGCCGTGCGAACGCACGGAAGGCGCCGGCCGCAGCCTGCGGTGGCGCCTGATGAATACGAGGATGCAGCCATGATAGGCCGTCCGCCTGCCTGGCACCATGCCCGGCGCCCGGTTATGACGCGGTCGGCGCCCCCTGTTCATGTGCCGGACGGGCGTTGCCGGACGGGCCGCTGGGCTATAATTGCCGGGCTACATGGTGGGAGAAGCGGCGCTTTGTGTTGAAGCACCCGCTGCCGAAGGCGCAACGCCCGTAATCGCTCAGGCCCGATACCACCCGCACCAAAACTCTGGAGAGACCGGCCAGTGCCGGCGCCGAAGGGGCACGAAGCACGCAGCCGCGCGCTTTTAAACTCTCAGGCAAAAGGACAGAGGGGCACCCAGGAAGACCGCAGGGTCCGGTGGATCGTTGTCGCCCATGACACGCCCCGTCCGCGCTTCCGAACGTGCGTGCCCACTCTTTTGGATGCCAGCCATGTCCCAGAACACCCCTACCCTGCGCGAGCTTGAACACCACCACGCGTTCGTTGAACGCCACATCGGCCCCAACGACGCCGAAATCGCGCAGATGCTCGACGTGGTCGGCCACGCCTCGCTGGACGCACTGACCGACGCCATCGTGCCGTCGGGCATCAAGTCGCCGGCCGCACTGGCGCTGCCCAGCTCGCTGACCGAAGTGGAAGCACTGGCCAAGATCCGCGCCATCGCCGACAGGAACCAGGTGTTCCGCACCTTCATCGGCCAGGGGTACTACGGCACCCTCACCCCGAACGTCATCCTGCGCAACGTGCTTGAAAACCCGGCGTGGTACACCGCCTACACCCCGTACCAGGCCGAGATCTCGCAGGGCCGCATGGAAGCGCTGATCAACTTCCAGACCCTGTGCGCCGACCTGACCGGCATGGAGATCGCCAACGCCTCGCTGCTGGATGAAGCCACCGCCGCGGCCGAAGCGATGACCCTGGCCAAGCGTTCGGCCAAGTCCAAGTCCGACACC
Source organism: Stenotrophomonas sp. GbtcB23 (assembly GCF_019091045.1). NCBI lineage: Bacteria > Pseudomonadati > Pseudomonadota > Gammaproteobacteria > Lysobacterales > Lysobacteraceae > Stenotrophomonas > Stenotrophomonas sp. GbtcB23. The sequence goes on from NZ_JAGXKC010000015.1 coordinate 85,163, forward strand.
TTCTTCGTGCACGACGCCGTGCACCCGCAGACGCTGGAACTGCTGCGCACCCGCGCCGAGCCGATGGGCATCGTGCTGCGCGTGGGCACCCCGGCCGAAGCCATGGAAGCCGAAGCCTACGGCGTGCTGCTGCAGTACCCCGATACCTTCGGCCACATCGGCGACTACAAGGCGCTGGCCGATGCCGTGCATGCCCGTGGTGGCCTGGTGGCCGTGGCCACCGACCTTCTGGCGCTGACCCTGATCGCCGCCCCCGGCGAATGGGGCGCGGACATCGTGGTGGGCAATTCGCAGCGCTTCGGCGTGCCGTTCGGCTTCGGCGGCCCGCACGCGGCCTTCATGGCCTGCCGTGATGCCTACAAGCGTTCGATGCCCGGCCGCCTGATCGGCGTGTCGGTCGATGCGCAGGGCAATGCGGCCTACCGCCTCACCCTGCAGACCCGCGAACAGCACATCCGCCGCGAGAAGGCCACTTCCAACATCTGCACCGCGCAGGTGCTGCTGGCGGTTATGGCCTCGATGTATGCGGTGTACCACGGCCCGGAGGGCCTGACCCGCATCGCCCGCCGCACCCACCGCCTGGCCGCGATCCTGGCTGCCGCGCTGCGCACGGCCGGCATCAACGTCGGCGAGCAGTTCTTCGACACCCTGCACGTCAAGGACATCGACGCGACCGCGATCCATGCCAAGGCCGCCGCCGCCCGCATCAACCTGCGCGCGATCGACAGTGAAGCGGTCGGCATCAGCCTGGACGAAACCACCACCCGCGCCGACATCGTCGCGCTGGGCCAGCTGTTCGGTGCCAGCGTGGACGTGGACGCACTGGACGCGGCCACCGCCGACGCCCTGCCGGCCGGCCTGGTGCGTACCAGCGCGTTCCTGACCCACCCGGTGTTCAACACCCACCACAGCGAACACGAGCTTCTGCGCTACCTGCGCTCGCTGGCCGACAAGGACCTGGCGATGGATCGCACCATGATCCCGCTGGGCAGCTGCACCATGAAGCTCAATGCCACCGCCGAGATGATCCCGGTGACCTGGCCGGAGTTCGCCAACATCCACCCGCTCGCCCCGGCCGACCAGGCCCTTGGTTACAAGGAACTGATCGACGGGCTGGAAGCGATGCTGGTCGAGTGCACCGGCTATGACGCGGTGAGCCTGCAGCCGAACTCCGGCGCGCAGGGCGAGTACGCCGGCCTGCTGGCGATCCGCGCCTACCACCGCTCGCGCGGCGAAGGCCATCGCGACGTCTGCCTGATTCCGGATTCGGCGCACGGCACCAACCCGGCCTCCGCGCAGATGTGCGGCATGAAGGTGGTGGTGACCAAGACCGACGGCAATGGCAACGTGGATGTGGAAGACATCCGCATCAACGCCGAGAAGTACAGCGACCGCCTGGCCGCGATCATGATGACCTACCCCTCCACGCATGGCGTGTTCGAGGAAGAAGTGGTCGAGATCTGCGAGATCATCCACAAGCATGGCGGCCAGGTGTACACCGACGGCGCCAACATGAACGCCCTGGTCGGCGTGGCCAAGCCCGGCAAGTGGGGCTCGGACGTGTCGCACCTGAACCTGCACAAGACGTTCTGCATTCCGCACGGCGGCGGCGGCCCGGGCGTGGGCCCGTGCGCGGTCAAGTCCCACCTTGCCCCGTTCCTGCCGGGCAAGCTCGGCGACAACGGCCCGGTGGGCATGGTCAGCGCGGCCAGCTTCGGCAGCGCCTCGATCCTGCCGATCAGCTGGATGTACATCACGCTGATGGGTACCGAAGGCCTGCGCAAGGCCACCCAGGTGGCGCTGCTCAACGCCAACTACATCGCCAAGCGCCTGGCCCCGCACTTCAAGACGCTGTACACCGGCCGCAACGGGCTGGTGGCGCACGAGTGCATCCTGGACGTGCGGCCGCTGGAGAAGACCTCCGGCGTGGGCGCCGAAGACGTGGCCAAGCGCCTGATCGACTTCGGCTTCCATGCCCCGACCCTGAGCTTCCCGGTCGCCGGCACGCTGATGGTGGAGCCGACCGAAAGCGAGTCGCTGCATGAGCTGGACCGCTTCATCAACGCGATGATCCAGATCCGCGAAGAAATCGCCGCGATCGAAGACGGCCGCCTGGACCGCGAGGACAACCCGCTCAAGCACGCCCCGCACACCGCCACGGCGGTGTCGGCCAGCGAGTGGTCGCACGCCTACCCGCGTGAACTGGCCGCCTTCCCGCTGGCCAGCCTGCGCCAGCAGAAGTACTGGCCGCCGGTGGCACGCGTGGACAACGTCTACGGCGACAAGAACGTGATGTGCGCCTGCATCCCGGTCGACGCCTACAAGGAAGACGAGGGCGTGGAGGTCTGATTCTCCCGCGTGCGTGAGACGAAAACGGCCCGCGAAAGCGGGCCGTTTTCGTTCCGGACGATGCGCCCAGTGGTGGCCAATCAGTCGTCGGCACGCGGTACAGGATGACGAATATCGGGAAGTCCCTTGGCGCACATGCCGCTACGGTTGTGGGTCACTCATCTGGAACGTCCCGCATGATTCCCAAAGATCTGATCCCACCAGGGCCCATGGTCCGTACCTTGACGCCGGCAGGTCCATCGCGCCAACCCACCCCTGGAGAGAGCGGCGCGTTGACGTTGACCATGTTGCAGAATGCGCTGAGCGACTTGCAGACGCCGAAAGCGCCATCAACTGACGCATATACAGCGGCTGGAGACATTGCGACGCCAGTAGCCGCACCTTCGTCCGCATCCCCCCAGCTCCGCGAAAAGGCCGTCCATCTGTTCGGTCGGCTGTGCGAGCCAACCCGCAGCCGCGAGGAGAAGGGCAAGATGTTGCTCCTGGCCATCACCAATGGCATCGACAACATCAATGCTCAGGATCTGCGCAAGGGCACCGGCATGGAAAAATGGTCGCTGCTGCATCATGCCATCCACATGGGCGATACACCGACTCTTAACGCCCTGCTTGGTGCGGAGCACATCCAGGTGCACACCCGCGACAAGGCTGGCTCTTCGCCATTGCACCACGCCGCCACCCTTGTCGACGACGCTGCGGTGCAAGCGTCGCTGGACAAGAACCGTCGCATGCATGCGGATGATCCTGCAGCGCTCAAGAGCTTCGTAAACAGCACCAACGGTGCCGCACGCACGCCGATGCACCTGGCCGCCACGTCGCCCCACCCTGCCGCCACGAGGCAGCTGCTGTTCGACGCAGGCGCAGCGGTGGACCCGACCACGCGGGCCGGAATAAGTACGCCGCTGAGATATGCGGTCAAGGCCTACGGCGAGAATCCGCAGTCCAGCCTGGAGGCCGTCACCTGGCTGATCGGAAACGGCGCTGACCCCAATGCCTCCATTCTGATCAACAAGACAAACCGATCCGTAGCGGCTGCCGAGGCGTTCGTAGACATC
>NZ_JAGXKC010000150.1:0-703 GCF_019091045.1 Stenotrophomonas sp. GbtcB23
CTTGGGCTCCCGGAATATCCCGGACGGCAACCAGCCACGTTCGTCCTTGCCGGGGTAAGCGCACTCGGGATTGAGCTGGAGGTCCTGAGTGAGAGGCTCGTAATCTTCGAAATGCTGCTCTCGGGTACAGGTAAGGAACTCTCTCTCGATATGGGGATCTCACCAAGTGGGAAAATTAGTATTGCGTTCGCCGAACTATCTGTTGTCGAGTGAAGTCGCAGGCTGGCGCACTCAGCTGGCTCAAATCTTGATCTGCGGCTCATCAGTCGGTCATAGATCTTGGGCTCAATTAAGTTCAGGGTGGAGGCGCCCATCGGGTCCAGGATGAGTTCGCGCACCAGCCAGCCGGGGCGTTCTATGATGATTCGGCTGTCCGCGTTGGTTCGACCTAGTTGGCGAGTCGCTGGACCTGAGGGAGTCAAGGGCCGTGGATTCGATGCACGAGGGGCCCCGCAGTCGCGGACCTCGTTGCAGGCTCGGCGGGAGTTCGCGATACGCAGCTCAGGTGCGCGTTCCAGCGATATCCCTCTTGGAGATCCTGGCCGCTCCTTGGTTGATTATTACTACGTACATGTGCTTCGACGAGATTCGGCGAGCTCGGAATGGCGGCAGGGCGATCCCGATCCCGGGCATTCGAGGGCGCCAGCGGGTGCGCTGGAGCTTGAGCCCGCAGGCTCTACGACGCTCTATGTGAAGAAATGGT
>NZ_JAGXKC010000151.1:0-699 GCF_019091045.1 Stenotrophomonas sp. GbtcB23
TTGCTGAAGATATAGGCGGCGAGCGGCTTTGGCTTGCGCTTGATGACGCTCACCATCTCCTTGAGGTTGGAATAGGCCATGATCGGGAGCACCGGGCCGAAGACTTCCTGCTGCAGCGCCGGATCGTCCCAGGTGGAGGGATAGAGAAGTGTCGGCTCGACATAGCGGGCCGCGACATCATAGCGCCCGCCATGCACGACCTTCTCCGGGATGATGTAGGAGGCGACACGGTCGGTATCATGTTCACTGATCATGCGAGCGAAGTCGGGGCTCCGGCTCGGGTCTTCGCCATACATTTTGACGATCGACGCCTTGAGCCTCGCTATGAATGTGTCGGCGACGCTTTCGTGGACGCAGATATAACCGGGCGCGATGCACCATTGGCCGGAGATCGCATTGTGGCCCCAGGCGATACGGTCAGCTGCTATGTCAAGATTGGCCGTCTCGTCGACGATGGTCGGGTTCTGCCCGCCGAGTTCGAGGAGGACGGGGGTCAGGTGCTCGGCCGCGGCCCGCATCACCACCTTGCCGACGGCCGAGGAACCGGTGAAGAAGATGAAATCGAAGGGAAGCTCAAGCAACGCACCGATCTCTTCGCGTCCTCCGGTGATGACGGTGACATTCTCCGGCGAAAAATATTGCGGTATCAGTTTCTGAAGCAGCGCGGCCGTGGCCGGCGTCGTGTTGGCGGGCTTGAGG
>NZ_JAGXKC010000152.1:0-699 GCF_019091045.1 Stenotrophomonas sp. GbtcB23
CGCGTCGGCCGTACTAGGCACCCAAGGCACGCTGGCCATAGCCTCGGCTTTGTTTGGCAGCTTCCAATCGATCATAGGCGTATGCGATCACGAGTACTCGACGACACCAGCGCTTCACACCATCACTTCAGTACCGTCCAGAGAGCACGAGCCGGCGGCAATCGTAACTCTGCCTCCCGATTGCATTTCGGTGTCAACAGCGAGCGTCTGCCCCTCATTCTTCCATGTAACTTCGTTAATTGAACTACTTACACCCCAAGGCTCACTCCGATCAACCAAAACGTCGGTCACTCTTTCAAAAACAAGGCGACGCTCTGTCGAAGTCTCATCCCACGCACATATCTGGATGGATGCGCTCGCCCAGTCCTCTCGAATACCCAACAATGTCCAATCATGCATTCTCCACCTCACTGCGTTGGCGCTCTACAACACACATGACGAAATCGAGACGTTAAATCCGGCGTCGAACAAGGTGCACAAGCCGCTGTGGTTGATCGGCGCCACTGCGCGACAATGCGCAACGCGACGGGAAAAGGCGCCGCAGGCCACTGCGACGCCTCATCAATTCAGGTGCATACCGACAGAGGCTTAGCGGAACCCTCGAATTAGTCGGTTACATCCGCGACGCGGCAGCCGCCGCCAACAGGACCAGCAGGTGACCCTGCGCCTGAAGGACAGTGCCGACACCGTAATGGTGGG
>NZ_JAGXKC010000153.1:0-663 GCF_019091045.1 Stenotrophomonas sp. GbtcB23
ATCGACAAGGGTGCCGATGACTGGCGCTAACGCTGCTCGGTAGTCAACACAACCATCTTCGACACCGCGTATGACATACCAACAGCGGTGACGCATCAGGACGACCTGTTCCGGATCTGGCTGCGTATGGCGCTGGCCCGGGCGGACGTAGAGCTGGGCCACATGCTGTGCGCGAGTGGCATGGTCTGGCGCTACCGGACCGCAGACGACGGCCCCCTCTACCTGTACGCGTTCGGCTTTACTGACAAGGGCGAGCTCGGCCTGCAATGGGTACAGCCGGGATTGAGCGGTTTTGTCGAGACATCACCATTTCCAAGCGCTGCTGCCACAATTGGGCGCACGATGCTGGACGTACGCCTGAAATGTTTCTGGCGCCCCGCACCGTTTCTATGCGCGCTGGCTTTTCTGACTGTGCTGGCATGGTGCCGTACCGGGGATCGACGGATACTACTGATACCCGCACTGGTACTGGTGCACACGATGGTGTTGATGGTGGCGATCATCGCCCAGGATGCCCGGTACCAGCTCCCGATATACATCGTCCTGCTGGCAGTGGGTCCAGCACTGGCGCTGTCCCGTCGCGGCGAGATTTCTTCCCCGGCAGAGGTCGCGCGGAGGGATAGCGCGTAAGCAGCGGGTGCAGGGCATGGCGCGGCATCGCCG
>NZ_JAGXKC010000154.1:0-659 GCF_019091045.1 Stenotrophomonas sp. GbtcB23
CGGAACCCCCTCGCTTCTTGAGACTGCCTCCATCCGGTCGCGCTGTGTGGCCGGGCGTTTTCAACCGATGGAGGTTCACACCATGCGTTCCGCTCCTTTGCGGCCTGCCGCCACTGTCTCGACCGCTGCTGCGCAGCCCCAACGCTATCTCACCAACGACGAAGCCGCCGAGTACCTGCGCCTGTCGCCGCGCACGCTGGAAAAGCAGCGCGTGATCGGCGGCGGCCCGCGCTTTCGCAAGTTCGGCCGGCGCGTCATGTACGCCGGGGCCGACCTCGACACCTGGGCCGCCGACCGCAGTTTCGAGACGACCTCCGATCCCGAATACGCCGAGCACCACTCGGCCGACAGTCGTGCGCGCTGATCGGCGGGGCGCGGCAGGCCATCGCCATGTCCAGCACCGCGCTGCCGTCCCGGCAGCGGCCGTTGCAGGAGCGCGAACAGCTCGACCTGTTCCGCGCCTTGCCCGGCGACATGGCACCGCGCGACAGCCAGGACTTGATGGCCTATCCGTTCTTCTCGCTCGGCAAGTCCAAGCGGGTCAAGCCCATCGACTTCCGCGCGGGCAACGTGACGATCCGTGTGGAAGGCACGCAGGAGCATGGCATCGCCACGATTTGGGATGCGGACGTGCTGATATGGGCGGCTTCGCAGATCGT
>NZ_JAGXKC010000155.1:0-656 GCF_019091045.1 Stenotrophomonas sp. GbtcB23
CTTGCCGCTGCTGGCTTTGCCTGCCTGCATAAGCACCTAGGAGACGAAGCCGTAGCCCCGGTTCTTCACGGCGCTGGGGCGGGTGCGGAAATCGTCGTCGCGGCGGTCGGTCATGGCCGCGTTCCTTGCAAGCTCTGGCGTGTCCGGTCGTGCGAAGCACGCAGGCATGCCCGCATCGGCGCGGGCTTCGCGCCACAAGCGGCACGGCGGCGAAGCCGCTCCGTGCCGCGCAATCCCCATGTGCAGACTGGCTTTCGACGCGGCCCGGTGCCGCGTACTTTTGTCTTGCCTTCCGCCTTTGCCCTTCGCTGGCGCTCCGGGCAGCGGCGGCCCGGCGGCGCTGCTGCGCGAGCAGCCAGCGCGCCGGCGAACGCGGCGACGGCCATAGGCCGGGCGCGTTCGAGGCAAGACGCCTGCACGTTGGACGGCTGCGCCGGAGGCAGCGCGAAGTGCGGTGCGAATGCACCCGCACTGCACGCGCGACGACACGGCGACGGCCAGCAGAACGACACGCCCGATGGCACGATGAGATGCACGGCAACGTGCAGCGAATCGACGGCCATCATGGGCGGGATTCCAGCCAGACCGGATGCCCGATGCCGATCACGGCGGATGCGCTGACCGGCCCGAAATACCGGCTGTCGAACGACGCCGGG
>NZ_JAGXKC010000156.1:0-650 GCF_019091045.1 Stenotrophomonas sp. GbtcB23
GAACGGCAGCGGGCGTCTGCGATCAACGCATGACTTTCTGCATGGTTTTTCGACGCTGGGAACGATCTTCGTTGGTGCGCTCATCGTGTCCGGCATCGCGCACTACGGGGATCTCACCGCGTGGTCGTTTTCGGCCCTGTTCCAGAGCACCTACGGGAAGTTGCTGCTGTTCAAACTGGCCCTGTTCGCTGGAATGCTGGGTTTGGGAGCGCTGCACCGATGGACGCTGGTGCCGCGCTTGGAACGTGCGCTGACCAGCGGAGATCCCGCGCAGGAGGGGCGGGCTTTGCGGCAGAGTGTTACGGCTGAGGCCGCGCTGGCCATCTTGATCCTGATTGTTGTTTCAGTGCTCGGGACGCTCAGCCCCGAATAGCTGTGTAACCCGCAATGGCACACTGCCTTGGCAGTCCATCCCCACTAAAGCGAGCATCGGCATGAACTCACCGTCGTCCCATGACCATCACCATTCTGCAGGCGCAGCCCCTGTCGAGGCTGCGGATGGACGGGTCACCGATCCGGTCTGTGGCATGCAGGTCGATCCCGCCACGACGCAGCATCATGCGACCCACGCCGACACACCTTTCCACTTCTGCTCGGAGCGATGCCGCGCGAAGTTCGTGGCCGATCCGGAGCGCTATCTGACGCCCCAG
>NZ_JAGXKC010000157.1:0-644 GCF_019091045.1 Stenotrophomonas sp. GbtcB23
CGGAAGAGAGGGGAAACTGCGACATGATCGTGCTCCGGTTGCTCGGGCGGAATTGCCCGGAACCGGCGCCAGCACGGCGCAGCGCAAGCAGTCAGGGGGCGAAGCCGGCCGCCAGGACGCCAGCGCGCAACGCGCGCGCCGCCCTTGACGGCGAGAACGCCGTGATACGGTGAAGGGACAGCAAGACCGCCCTCCCCTCATACGAAGCGCAGGCCCGGATCGAGTCCTGGCCGTTGGCGTCAGCGATGGGAGCCCTTAAGGGGACGAGACGCCGCAGGTAGCTCGATGCGCAGCACGCCTCCCGGCCACGCCTTCCGGGCCCGCGTTGGCCGACATTCGCCCAATGCCGGGTGGATTTCTTGCTGGTTGGCGCCTACCGCCATTTGGTAGACTTGAGCAAACTTGGCAATCCAAAGTCACGAAAGACCAAACCAGATGGTTTTCAGATGAGTGAAGTCGAAAGCGAGATCCTCACGCTGGAGGAAGTCGCGGCCTACCTCGCACCGCATCGCAGTGCGGATGACACCGATCCCCACTGGCACGGCACCTTCGTCGGCGGGCTTGCGTTGTACGGCGATGTCCATAGCGCTATTCAGCAAGGGCAGTTCGTCCCGCAGCTTCGCCTGTTCACCGGCAAAGTGTTC
>NZ_JAGXKC010000158.1:0-644 GCF_019091045.1 Stenotrophomonas sp. GbtcB23
GTCATCGTCGCGCTTGGCGAAACGCTTCTCGCGACCGGTGCAACGCTGGCCAATGCCGAGACATGGGACACGGCTATCCTGTCGGCGCTGCTGGCGACGTTTCTCGGCACGCTTGCCATGTGGTGGCTGTATTTCGGGACGTCGAGCAAGGATGCGACCGACACGATCACCCATTCCGACGATCCGGGCCGGATCGGGGCTTATTTCCATTATGTCCACGCCATTCTGGTCGCGGGCATCATCGCGACGGCGGTGGGCAACGATCTGGTGCTGGCGCATCCGCATGATCCGCTGAAAACGGCTTATGCGCTAGCTCTCTCCGCCGGTCCGGCGATTTATTTGCTCGGCAGCGCTGTCTACAAGAAGGTCGTCTATGGCGTCGTGCCCGCGTCCCATGTCGTGGGAGTGGTAGCGCTTGTGCTTCTGGTCCCGGTTGCGTTCTCCGTCGATCTTCTGGCCATGGGCTGGCTGACGACGGCCGTCATGCTCGCCATCGGTTTCTGGGAGAGGCGGATGCTGCGCAAGCGGCGCCTGGTCGACGCCATCCACCCATCGGCGCATTGAAGGGCAGCGCTATGAGTTGGCGGCAAACTGGCAAACCCTTTCTTCCACTACCAAGTAAGCCAAGACGCAGCCAGATCGAC
>NZ_JAGXKC010000159.1:0-618 GCF_019091045.1 Stenotrophomonas sp. GbtcB23
CCGCTGGCCAAGCGCTGCTCCCAAGCATGACGCAGGTACAGCAACATGATGACGCCGAACTCAGCCGCAACGCCACCCAGGGCGATGAATCCGATCATGCTTGCCACCGAAACCGCATGGCCCAGCCCCCAGATCAACCAGAAACCGCCCACCAACGCCAAGGGCAAGCTGAGCAGGATGATGGATACATCGCTGAGCCGGCGAAACACCATCCAGATGACCAGGAAGATGATCGCCAACGCCGCGGGCACCACCCATTGCAGGCGTGCCAATGCCCGTTGCAGATACTCGTACTGCCCCGACCAGGCCAGACCATAGCCGGCAGGCAAACTCACCTGGGTCTGCATCGCGGCTTGCAGGTCCTGGACCACCGATCCTAAGTCGCGATCGGCCACATCGACGTAGATGTAGCCCACCAACCGGCCGTTATCGCTCTTGAGCATCGGCGGGCCTGGGCTGATTGACAGCTCCGCCACCTGGCTCAAGGTCAGTTGCACACCGCCTGGCGCGATCAGCGGCAGATCCTGCAAGGCCTGCAATGAGTCGCGCTGGCCACGGGGGTAGCGCAAGACGATGGGATAGCGCTCGCGCCCCTCGATCGTTTCCCCGATTGGATCG
>NZ_JAGXKC010000016.1:0-83330 GCF_019091045.1 Stenotrophomonas sp. GbtcB23
TCAGTGTCTCGCCCACCCATTCGCGGCCATCGGGCACGCGCTGTGCAAGCAGGTAGTGGAACCAGTTGCGCCACTCCTGCCGCTGGCCGAACGACACGACGCCCGACGCGATCTCTGCGAGTGGCGCCAGGATGTCGCGGGCCGGCAGTGCGTCCAGGTCGCCCATCAGCTCAGGGAAGTGGCGGCGATCATCTCCCATGAACCAGGCCTCGCCCATGGGAGTCTTCGGCATGGGGTAATGGTCACGAAGCCGAGCGAGCGCCGCAGGGTCGATGCCTGTACCCGGTCGCCACACGTATCCTTTGTTCATGCGCCTTCCATCCGGTGGATTTCACGTTACGTGAATAAAACGACTTCTGGCGGGATTGCGCAACTAAGGTTGATTCGCGTTCCTTCATCGGTCAGCGCAACGCGCTACAGTGCCGGCGTTTTCACGCTGCAGGAGCAGGGTCATGAAAGGCGACACGAAGGTCATCGAATTCCTCAACAAGGTCCTCTACAACGAGCTGACCGCGATCAACCAGTACTTCCTGCATGCCAAGATGCTGAAGAACTGGGGTCTGAAGGAACTGGCCGACCACGAGTACAAGGAATCGATCGAGGAGATGAAGCACGCTGACGTGCTCTCCGATCGCATCCTGTTCCTTGAAGGCCTGCCGAACTTCCAGGCGCTGGGCAAGCTGCGCATCGGCGAGAACCCCACCGAGATCCTGCAGTGCGACCTGGCGCTTGAGCGCGAAGGCACCGTCACCCTGCGCGAAGCGGTGGCTTATGCCGATTCGGTAGGCGATTACGTCAGCCGCCAGCTGTTCGTGAAGATCCTCGACAACGAGGAAGAGCATATCGACTGGCTGGAAACCCAGCTGGAACTGATCGAGCGCATCGGCGAGCCGAATTACCTGCTCACCAAACTGGAAGACTGATTCAGCGCGCGGCCGTGGCGCCGATGCCGGCCTGGTAGCCGGCCAGCGCCAGCCGTGCACGCGCGTATTCGGCAATCAGCAGCGCCACGGCCACGGCCGGGCGCTCCAGCGTGCCGGCGCGGGCGTCGTGTTCAATCCGACGTGCCGCCACCGACAACGCCATCGCCCCCACGTTCGCACTGGCCGACTTCAGGCTGTGCGCCAGCGCGCGCAGCGTTTCCAGGTCGGCGGCCACCGACGCGTCCTGCAGCTGCCGGATCAAGGGCGGGGTGTCTTCCAGGAACACGGCGATGATGGTGGCGGTCTCCGCACCAATCACCTCCTGCAGCTCATCCAGCACACCGGTGTCGAGCACCCCGGGCGAGACGTCGTCATTGCCGTTGTCTGCGGCCGGCGGCGGCAGGGGCGGCGGCAATGGGGTGGGTGCCGGAGCCCGCGCCGGCGCGGGTGTATTGCGCGCGTCGGCGGCGTTGTCTTCCATCGTCAACTGCCAGCGCAGCAGGCAGGCCTGCAGCGACTCGCGGTTGACCGGCTTGGACAGGTAATCGTCCATGCCCGCCTGCAGGCAGCGCTCGCGGTCGCCGGCCATCGCGTTGGCGGTCATCGCCACGATCGGCAGCCGGGTGCGGCCTTCCGCCGCTTCCTGCTCACGCCAGCGACGGGTGGCGCTGTAGCCATCCAGGACCGGCATCTGGCAATCCATCAGCACCAGGTCGAAGGCGCGGGTCTGCAGCTGATGCAGGCCCTGTTCGCCATCGGTGGCGGTGGTGACGGTGCAGCCCAGCACCTGCAGCAGGCGCTGGGCGACCAGCAGGTTGACGCTGTTGTCTTCCACCAGCAGCAGGCGCAGGCCCAGCTGCGGCGCGTCCACTGGACCGCTGTACGGCTCCACGCTGGCCAGCAGGGGGGCCGGGCGCGCACTGGCCAATGCCGGGCGCAGCACCGCATGCAGGTCCACGTCACCGGCCTCGCGCGGCAACACGCAGGTGTTCTCGCGCAGCAGCGCGGCCAGCGGCTCGTCGCCCTGCAGCCAGAGCAGGCGCGGGGTGGGCGTGCGGGCATCGTGCAGCACCGCGCGGTGCAGGGCGGTGGCGCCGTGGCGTAGTGCATGGGTGTCGGCGATCACCCAGGCAAGGTCCGGCTCGATCCCCGGGCGTACCGGCGCGCGCAGGATGTCCAGCGCGGCGGATGCGCTGTCCACCGTGTGCAGGCGGATGTCGTGGTGCTGCAGCACGCGCTGCAGGCGTTGCACCAGCAGCGGGTCTTCGCTGACCAGCAGGGCGCGCGTGGTGAGCGGCGCGGCCGGCAGGTCGCCGACGACCTTCAGCAGCGGAATCTCGAACCAGAACGTGGCGCCGTGGCGCGGGGTCGAACTCACCCCGATGTTGCCGTGCATGAGGTCGATGATGCGCTTGCAGATGGCCAGGCCCAGGCCGGTGCCGCCGTAGATGCGCGTGGTGGAGGCATCGGCCTGGCTGAAGGACTGGAACAGGCGCGCCTGCAGGGTGCCGTCGATGCCGATGCCGGTGTCGATGACTTCGAAGCGCAGCTGGTGCTGGCTGGCGGTCTCGCCCTGGCGGGTCACGCGCAGGCGGATCTGGCCGCGCTCGGTGAACTTGATGGCGTTCACCATCAGGTTGCCCAGCACCTGGCGCAGCCGCACCGGGTCGCCGCGCACCGACAGGCGCACGGCGGGGTCCAGTTCCAGCGACACCGCCAGGCCCTTGGCTTCAGCGCTGCGCTGCATGAGCTGGACGATGCCCTCCAGCAGCTCGCGCAGGTTGAACGTCGTGATTTCCAGGTCCAGGCCTTTGGCCTCCAGCCGGGAGTAATCCAGGATGTCATCGACGATGCGCAGCAGCTGCTGCGAACTGACCGTGGCGGTCTGCAGCATCTGCCGCTGGTCGGTGCCCAGCTGGCCGCGCGCGATAAGGTCCAGCATCGGCAGGATGCCGTTGAGCGGCGTGCGGATCTCGTGGCTCATGGTGGCCAGGAACTCGCCCTTGGCCAGCGCGGCGGCCTCGGCCGCCTGCTTGGCCTGCAGCAGCTCCTGTTCCAGCATGTCCTGCTGCTGCATGGCGCGCTGCAGGTGGTCGCGCTCAACGGCCAGCGCCTCGTGGCGGCGCTGCCCCAGGGCCAGCTGCGCCTGCACCTCGCGCCAGCGGCTCACGCCGACCAGCGCGGCGATCAGCGCCACTGCGGCGGTGGCAGCGGCAATGATCGGCCATGGGCCGTTGGCGCCGGCGGCGGCCATGCCGCTGGCGGTAGCGGCAAGGGCGGCCGCGATCGCCGCCAGCCACAGTGCGAAGGGAACCCGTCCTTGGGCCGTCATGGTCAGAGCACCGCGGTGTGGAAGTCGAAGTTCAGCTCGCTCCCGGCCGACTGCACCATGTTGCCTTGGATGAAATCGACCCCGCCCATCCACATCGCCGCTGCGGCCTGCGGGTCTTCGATCTGCTGGCCGATGATCTGTGCCCCGGCACGGTGCGCGGCATCGATCGCGCCACGCAGTTCATCGCGGGTCTGCTGGTTGGCATGGCTGCTGGAGAAACGGGCGGCCATCCGCACGAATGCCAGCGGCAGCTGGCCAAGCAGGGCATTGGCTTCACCGCTGGGCTCGAACTGGCTCAGGCAGAAGCGCACCCCGGCCGCGCTCATGCGCGAGCAGAACTGCTGCAGGGTGACGGTGTGGATCAGTGCGTCGGGCAGGCGCACGTCAATGACCAGCGCGCTGCCGGGCAGCCCACGCTGCTGCAGCGTTTCCAGCAACCAGTCGGCGAAAGCATCGCGGGCCAGGGTGCGCAGCGACTGCGACACGAACAGGCTCAGCGGCTGGGTCGCGTGCCGGTACAGATCGAGCAGGCCCAGCGCATGGTCCAGCACCTGCTGGTCGAGGTCGGCGATTCGACCGGCCGCTTCCGCAGCGGGGATCACCTGGCCCGCGTTGAGTACGCTGCCATCGGCCTGGCGCAGGCGCAGCAGCACCTGGTATTGGGCGGTGTTGCCACCGGCCACCGCCACGATCGGCTGGTAGGCCGGTTCCAGCTGACCTTCGAGCATGGCCAGGTGTTCCTGCGCGGCGACGTCCTCGCGGCGCACATGCGCGGCCACGCCGGAGGGCAGCAGCCGCGCCTGCAGCGTGGTGCGCTCCACCGCTTCCAGCGCCGTGCCGGCATCGCCAAAGCCACCGGAGAGCTGGGCATGCCCGACCACGCCGCGCAGGTGCACCGATTCCTCATCGCGGATCACGAACGAGCGCGCGGACAGTTCATCGCGCAGCTGGTGCGCCATCGCGTCCAGTGATTCTTCGTCCAGGCCACGCGCCACGACCAGGAAGCTGTTGTCGTTCAGGCGCGCCAGCAGGTGCGGGTGCGCGTTGTCGGCCAGCCGCTGCGCGGCCTGCACCATCAGCCGTTCGAACGCGGCATAGCCGTAGCGTTCGCGCAGGCCCAGGGCACTGGCCACCTCGATGAAAAACAGGCCGCCATGCTCGCCGTGCGCCAGCGCCGCGCCGAGCTGATGCATCACGTGGTGGCGGGTCGGCAGGCCGGTCTCCGGGTTGTTCATGGCCGGCGCGCCCTGCGCACCCGGCTGCAGCGCCGCCTGCGCGCGGGCGCGGCGGATGCGGTTGGACACGGCGGCAATCAGGTGGCGCGGTCGGATCGGCTTGCTCAGGAAATCATCGGCCCCGCTGTCGAGCACTTCGAACTGGCGCTCCGGGTCCGGGTCGCCGCTGAGGAATACGATCGGCAGCAGCTGCTGGCCGGGCTGCTGGCGGATCAGCGCGGTCAGGCGCATGCCATCCAGGCCGGGCAGGTGCAGGTCCATCAGGATCAGGTCCGGGCGCTGTTCGTTGATCACCTGCTGCACGCCTTCGGCATCGCTGTGCACGATCGCTTCCATGCCGGCGCCATGCAGCACGCTCTGTGCGAACAGGGCCTGCGAGCGGTCGTCTTCGACGATCAGCACACGGTAGGGCGCCTCGCTGCCCAGCGGCGGCGTAGTGGCATCGTCCTGCTGCCACTGCGATGGCGGCAGCACCGGCGGGGTGGACACGGCAGCGGCGGCGGCAGCGTTGAGCGGCACCACGTTGCTGGGCGCGGGCGCCACGGCGGGCGCGTCGGCGCTGGCCCAGCGCTGCCAATGATCGGCGGGCGGGGTTTCGGCGCGGGTGGCGCGGGTGGATGCAACAGCGTTGTCTTGGACGGCCATCAGTACTCCCAGTCTGCGGCGCGATTATGCGGCATCGCGGTCGGCCAGTGCCCCGGGCTTTCCCGCCGGTTGCCGCAGCAGCCAGCGCATGCCCTTCCACAGGGTGCGCCAGACCAGCCAGACCACCAGCGCGCCCACCAGGCTGCAGGCCACCACGACGATCAATGCCAGCCACGGGTGCGCCAGCGCCAACGCCAGGCCGCCCACCACCACCGTGTCTTCCGCGGCCGAGGCGACCCAGTTGCTGGCCGGTTCGGGCGAGGTATTGAGCAGGGCGCGGGTACCCGATTTCAGGCCATGGCTGGCCAGGGCCACGCCGGCACCTGCGGCCAGCGCCGTGGTGCTGAGTTCGCCCGTGGGCGAGAGCGTGGCTGCAGCCAGGAAGGCGCCCGCCGGTACCCGGGCCAGGGTCTGCACCAGGTCCCAGGCCGAGTCCACCCCGGGGATCTTGTCGGCGAAGAATTCGGTGATGGCCAGCGCGGCCGAGGTGCCCAGCACCCACCACGACTCGGTCGCCTGCAGCGCCGGCGGCAGCTCGACCCAGCCCAGCATGCCGGCCAGGCCCACCCCGAACACCGTGAGGTACACGCGGATGCCGGCCAGCCAGGCCAGCAGGATGCCGATCACGAACAGGTGGGCCTCGGTCATGGCAGGCGCTCCGGCGAAAGTGTGCACAGGCCCACACTATCGGGGATGACGTCCCTGAACGCTACTGCCCCGCAGGGGGTCAGGGGCGAAAAATGTGCCAACCCTGACTTACACTAAGCAGTCGCTCTTCCCGACAGGGGCCGTGTCGGTATCGCCCAAGCTGCGGTGCCGCCGTATTCGCCATGAACAACCCGACACCTTCCCGCATCCAGATCCGCCGCCCCGGAACCCCGGTGGCGCCCGATCGCCGCCGGCTGCTGATCCTGGCCGGCATCTGGCTGGCCAGCCTGGTCCTGGCCGCGCTGCTGGGGCGCTGGACCGCCGGCCCCGGCGGTGACGCCGGCCGCCAGCTGGACGCCGCCCAAGCGCGTGCCGAAACGCTGCAGAAGCAGGTGGTGGAACTGCAGCAGACCCAGGCCACCCTGCAGGCGTCGGACCGGATCAGCCGCGCGGCCAACAACGAGGTGCAGACCTCGCTGGGCGAGCGCGACGAGGAAATCGCCGGCCTGCGTGCCGACGTGGCCTTCTACGAACGCCTGGTCGGGTCCACCAGCCAGCGCAAGGGCCTGAACACCCATTCCATTGAATTTTCGCCGGAAACGGCGGGCACCTGGCAGTACGCCGTAGTGCTGACCCAGAACCTCAACCGTGGCGCGATCAGCCAGGGCCAGATGCGGTTTACGGTTGAAGGCGTCAAGGACGGCAAGTTGACCTCGGTCAGCTGGGACGAGCTGCACCAGCGCACCAAGGTGCCGGGCCAGGAGTATTCCTTCCGGTACTTCCAGCAGCTCACCGGCAGCGTCATGTTGCCCAAGGACTTCACCCCGCAACGTGTGCGGGTCACGCTGGGAAGCGGCGCAGGGGGCGCCACCCAGGTATTCGACTGGAAGCAGTCCGGAGCACCGGCTGCAGCAACGGCAAAAGAAGGGGAGTAAGCCCATGTTTGGCAGCAACAAATCCAACCGCGACGGGCATCTGGTCGTGGACGCGCTGATCGGCGCGCAGGTGGTGATCCGGGGAGACGTGGAATTCAGCGGTGGCCTGTATGTGGAAGGCACCATCCTGGGCAAGGTGATCGCCCAGGAAGGCGCGACCACGGCCACTCTCACGCTGGCCGAGCAGGGCAGCATCGAAGGCGAGATCCGCGCCCACGTGGTGGTGCTCAGTGGCCGCCTGGATGGCGACGTGCACGCCAGCGAGCGGGTCGAGCTGACCCCCAGCGCCCGGGTCACCGGCAATGTCCACTACCAGGTGGTGGAAATGAACGCAGGCGCCCAGCTGACCGGCCGTCTCATCCATGGTGGCGCCCAGATGGCGCTGCCGCCGCCGGCCGACGACAGTGCCGACCGCAAGGACGGCAAGGACGGCAACGCGCGCAGGAAGCTGGCCGACGCCATGGCCTGAACGGCCGGTGCTTGAAAGCGTGCCCATGCACCCCCATGCTGGGGGCATGAGCACGCTAGTTTCCCTGCCCGGCGCCCCCACCCCCGCCGCTGCGCCGAATTACCAGTCGCTGGACCGTCCCCTGAACTTCACCGAAGCCGCTGCGGCCAAGGTCAAGGAACTGATCCAGGACGAGGCCAGCGATGTATTGGCCCTGCGCGTCTACATCCAGGGCGGTGGCTGTTCCGGTTTCCAGTACGGCTTCGAGTTCGACGAGAACCGCGCCGAGGATGACCTGGCCGTGGACACCAACGGCGTCACCCTGCTGGTCGATCCGCTCAGCCTGCAGTACCTGATGGGCGCCGAAGTGGATTACACCGAAAGCCTGACCGGCGCGCAGTTCGTGATCCGCAATCCGAATGCGAAGACCACCTGCGGCTGCGGCAGCAGTTTCAGCATGTGATCGCCACCGCGGTGCCGCACGGCACCGCTTGCTGTTCCGGTTGAATCGCGGCAGGCTTCAGGGATGTCCAATGTCTCCTTGCCGCTTGCCGGTTTTGCTTTCACCACCGACCCCCTTGAACGCGCCGATACCCTGCGCGACGACGCCGATGCGTTGTTGCGGCTGTGGCCGCAGGCGCACGTGCTGGTGCTGGATCCCGATGGCCGCGCGCTGGCCGGTGACGACGGCCAGCCGCTGGCGCTGACCGGCGCCCAGGTCGGGGGCGGCCCCGGCACGGCCATCTTCCTCGGCCTGCGCGGCGAGCAGGCGTGGTTCTCGGTCGAATCGGCCGCCGTCGATATCGCGGCGCCCCAGCGCGTGGACCTGCGCGAATCGGCCACCACCTGGTCGGCCGCCGATGCCAGCGCCTTCTGTTATGCCCGCGGCATGTCGTACTGGCAGTCCCGCACCCGCTTCTGCGGCGTGTGCGGCGGCGCCGTGGCCTTCACCCGGGGGGGCTTCATCGGCCGCTGCGTCGCGTGCAGCACCGAACACTACCCGCGCGTGGACCCGGCGGTGATCGTGGCGGTGGAAAGCAACGGGCGCCTGCTGCTCGGCCGCCAGGCCAACTGGGCCCCGCGCCGTTACTCGGTGCTGGCCGGGTTCGTGGAGCCCGGCGAATCGCTGGAACAGACCGTGGTCCGCGAGGTCTTTGAGGAAAGCAAGGTACGGGTGCGCAGCTGTCGCTACCTCGGTACCCAGCCATGGCCGTTCCCGGGCGCGCTGATGCTCGGCTTCAGCGCCACGGCCGAAGACGACGTGCCCACCGTGGATGGCGAGCTGGAAGACGCGCGCTGGTTCACTGCCGAGGAAGTGGGCGCGGCGCTGGCCCGTGACATCGAGGACGATGGGGTGGGCATCCGCCTGTCGCCGCCGATCTCGATTTCACGCAGCCTGATCGAGCACTGGTACCGCAGCCAGGTGAGCTGACCCGGGCACCACGTTGCCGCTGCCTGAACACGGGGCGGCATACATTACCTGTGACCCGGGGAATTGCCGGGTCCCAAGGCATAGTAGCGCCCAGAAACCGAACGGAGGCCGCCATGTTCACCACCCTGGTCGCAGTACTGGTCGCCTTGGCCCTGGGCCACGTCGCGCCGGCCGCGGCCGTGTCGCTGCGTCGATTCGGCTGGTACCGGCGCTGGCTGCAGTGGTTGAACGCTCACGCGGCCGAAACCGGCTTCTGGCGTGGGCGCCACGGCTGGCTGGTGGCGGTGGTTCCGTTCGTGCTGGTGCTGGCCCTGCTGCAATGGGCGCTGCATGACCGCCTGTTCGGGTTGCCGTCGCTGCTGCTGGGCATCGCCACGCTGGTGATGTGCTGGGGTCCGCGCGACCTGGACCGCGACGTGGAAGCGGTGATCGACGCCGATGACGCGCACGCCCGGCATTCGGCCATCGGCCAACTGCAGTCCGCCGGCGGCAGCCTGCACGAGGACGTGCCCTCGCTGGTGGAAGCCACCGTGCTCAACGCACTGCGGCGCTGGTTCGCGGTGCTGTTCTGGTTCCTGCTGCTGGGCCCGGCAGGCGCGCTGGCGTACCGCCTGCTCGCGCTGCTGGCCGTGGGGCCGATGCGCTCGTTGGCCGACGTGGAGACGGTGGTGGGCGCACGCCAGCTGCTGTCGTGGCTGGAGTGGCCGGTGGCGCAGCTGATGTCGCTGTCGATGGCGCTGGTGGGTAACTTCGATACGGCCTTCAAGGCCTGGCGCGAGGCGCACGGCAGTAGTTGGGCCGCGTCCACCGATTTTCTGGGCGCCGTGGCGCGCGCCAGTGTCAGTGCCGAACTGCGCGAAGACGCGCACGATTACAGCGATGCGGGCATGGTGCCGGTGTGGCGCCGCCTGCCGGAGCTGCGCGATGCGATGAGCCTGGTCTGGCGCATGCTGTTGTTGTGGATGGCAGCGCTTGCGTTGCTGGTCATCGCCGGTTGGGTGACCTAGGGCGCCAACAGCGCGAACGGCATCCATGGCAGGTTGCGCAGCACTGCATAGCCGACCAGCAGCACCAGCCAGAAGGTGGGATTGGCCAGCACCCGCATCAGCGGGTCCAGTGCGCGCATGCGCACGCCTGCGTTGTTGAGCAGCATCAACAGCAGGAATGGCAGCGAGATCACCAGCAGCGGATTCATCGCCATCGCGCCGGACCAGTCGAAGTGGACCAGCGAATACAGGCAGCGGGTGCTGCCACAGCCGGGACAGTACAACCCGGTCAACGCATACAGCGGGCAACCCGGCAGCGGGCTGTTGCTGGCATACGGGCTGACATGACGCAGCACTGCGGTTGCGCCCACGGCCAGCCCGGCCGTGACGGCCAGCGGCGCCCAGCGCGACAGGGTGGAACGGGAAGGCAGGCTCATGACGGCAGAACGGCCCGAGCCGGGCACCCTGCGCGGGCGCCGGACCGGGCCGTCCAAGGGGGCGATCAGTAGTTGCCGCCGCTCATTGCGCCGCCAACGCCCATCACCACCACCAGGATGATGTAGAGCACGATGGCCACGACGCCGATGATGGCCGACCACATGGCCCACTTCTTGGCGTTGTTCGACGATTCCTGCGCGCCGGCGATGTCACCCGAGGCCAGCTTGCCATTGACCTGGGCGGCATACACGATCGAGACGATGCCGGCCGGCAGGCAGCAGAACAGGGTGGTCAGGATGGCCCAGACCAGGTGGTTGGGGACTTGCGGGGCAGTGGCGTTCATCAGTGAAGCTCCATTTTCTTGGGTGGGTTGAACGAAGGGTGTTTCACAGGTCGGAAAGAGCGCCCAGCGCGGCCATGCCGCCAAACAGGCCAAACCACAACAGCAGCAGTACCGGCAGGGCCAGCGCCGATGCCAATGCCCATCCACCGGCCTTGCGCGATGCGTCGTAGGCACCGGCCAGGTCGCCGGCCGCGCGGCGGCCATCGACCTGGGCCGCGTACACGATCGACACCACGCCCAACGGCAGGCAGCAGAACAACGTTGTCAGGATCGCCCAGACCAGATGGTTGGGGACGACAACGCCCGACGGGGTCGGTGGCGGCAGATGATTCAAGTACGACTCCATTCCATTGGTTGTCCCTTGGCATCTCCCAACGCCAAGTGACACCCCCTATGGGCGGTAATCTACCCGATGTTCCCGCCGATGTATGCGTTTACATGAGCGCCGCAATGGATTTCTTTGCGGAATACCCTGATCTGGTCGCTTTCAGCCTTGATCGCCGCGCAGTGTTCTGACCTGCGCTTCCAGCCCCTCGGCGGTGGCCGCTGCGCCGTCGACCGGCGGGCCGGCCATGACCTCGACGTGGGCGCGCAGGCGGCGCGGCACCCGCATGCGCCCCAAGCGCGTATCGCGCCGGCTCCACATGCTGGCCCACATGCCGCGCAGTGCCATCGGCACCACCGGCACCGGCCGGCGCTCGAGGATCTTCTCCACGCCGGATTTGAAGGCGGCCATTTCGCCATCGCGGGTCAGCGCGCCTTCGGGGAAGATGCAGACCAGCTCACCGTCGGCCAGCGCGCTGTCCACTTCATCGAACGCGGCCTGCATCAGCGCCGGGTCCTCGCGCGCGCCGGCAATCGGAATGGCCTTGGCGGTGCGGAAGATCCAGCGCATCACCGGGATGTTGAAGATCTTGTAATACATGACGAAGCGCACCGGGCGCGGGATCGTCGCCGAGAGGATCAGCGCGTCCATGTAGCTGACATGGTTGCAGACGATCAGCGCGGCGCCTTCATCCGGCACGTTGGCTTCAATGCCATGCAGGCGCAGGCGGTACAGGAAGCGCACCATCACCCAGCTGAGGAACCGCATCAGGAATTCGGGCACGATGGTGAAGATGTAGACCGCCACCACCGCATTGGCGATCGCCAGCGCCAGGAACAGCTGCGGGATCGTCCAGTGCAGGAATTTCTGCGTGGCCAGCGCAATCATCGCCGCGGCGACGATGAAGCCGGAATTCTGGATGTTGAGTGCGGCGAACACGCGCGACATTTCCGACTTGGGCGTGCGGCTCTGGATCAACGCGAACAACGGCACCACGAAGAAGCCGGTAAACAGACCGATGCCTACCAGGTCGACGATGATGCGCACGCTGCCCGGTGCGGCCACGAAGGCGGCCACGCCCAGGCCCGCCGTGGTGGCGGTGCCGGCGCGCGCGAAGTACAGGTCCAGCATGAAGGCGGTCATGCCGAAGGCGCCCAACGGCACCAGGCCGATTTCCACGGTGCGGCCGGACAGCTTTTCGCACAGCAGCGAGCCCACGCCGGTGCCGATCGAAAACAGCGCCAGCGCGAAGATGTACAGGGTCGGTTCGCCGCCCAGGTTGACCACCGCATAGGTGGGCAGCTGCGAGGTGAGCATGGTGCCGACGAACCAGAACCACGACACGCCGAGGATGGCATTGGCCACGGCCTTCTGTTTCTTGGCCAGGCGCAGCACCGCCAGCGATTCCGGGATGGGGTTCCAGTTGATCTTCAGGTCGGGCGCGCCGGCATCGACCTTCGGGATCATGCGCGCGGTGATGTTGCCGGCAATGGCCAGCGCGATCACTGCCGTTGCCGCCACGATCGGACCGAAACTGCCGGCCAGGGTGAAGATGATGCCGCCGCTGATCATGCCGGTCAGGATCGACATGGAGGTGCCCATCTCGACCAGGCCGTTGCCGCCGGTGAGCTCTTCGGGCTTGAGCACCGAGGGCAGCACCGAGTACTTCACCGGGCCGAACAGCGTGGACTGCAGGCCGGTGCAGAACAGGGCGACGAGCAGGATCGGCATGCTCTGGGTGAGGAAGCCGACCGCGGCCAGGGTCATGATCCCGATCTCCATCGTGGTGGTGATCACGATCAGCCGCGATTTCTCCAGCTTCTCGGCGATCTGACCGGCCAGGGCGGAGAACAGGAAGTAGGGCAGGATGAAGATGGCCGGCGCCAGCGTGGTGTACAGCGACTGCTCGGCCTGGCTCACGCCGAGGTAGAACAGCAGGCCGATGATGGCCTGGCGGTATACGTTGTCGTTGAACGCCCCCAGCGACTGCACGATGAAGAAGGGCAGGAAGCGGCGCTGGCGGAGCAGGGCGAACTGACTGTGGCCGGACATGGAATCTCCTTGCGAACCGGCGCAGCCTATCACGCAGCCCCGGTCCCTATTTCGTTCGCGGCGGCGCGCAGCTTGGGCAGCAGGCGCAGCATCAGGCCGATCTGGGTGCGGATCAGCTGCAGCTTCGGCGGCATCTCATCATTGAGCTGCTCCAGCTGCTCGGCCAGGGCCCGGTCGCCCTCGTTGGCGGCCTCGTCCACCGGTTCGCGCCGTTCCAGCGCGCCGGCGATCTGCTGCATGGCCTGCTGCACGCGTTCGCCGCTGGAACGGGCCAGGGGGTCCTGCGCATAGCTGTCCAGCTGCGCGCGGTGGGCGCCGAGCGCGGACAGGTGGCCAAGCAGGGTGTTGGACAGCGCCAGGAAGCGGAAGCCGGCGTCCAGGTTGCCGCGCACGTGGCCCGGTTCGCGCAGCATGTTGGACAGCGCGGTGGACAGGGCGACGTCTGCGTTGTGCATGTCGCGGCGGGCGATGCGGTAGGCCAGGTCGTCCTGCATGCCGCTGCCGTACTGGCCCAGCACCGCCTGCAGGTAGCCGGCGCAGCGTTCAAGCACGCGCGCCATGACCAGGTCGAGGCGGCGGCCCTGCCAGTCGGGCAGGATCAGGAACGCGGCGGCGGCGGCGATCGCGCAGCCCAGCAGGGTATCGACCAGCCGCGGCCAGATCAGCAGGAAGCCATCGCCGATGAGGTTGAAGCAGGTCAGTGCCATCACGGTGATCGCGGCCGAGGCGACCAGGTAGCGGTCGCTGCGGGTAAAGAAGAACAGCAGCGCGGAAAGCAGGGCGATCAACAATTCGATGCGCAGGTCCTGGAACAGCTGCATCAGCGCCCAGGTGAGCACCAGCCCGATCAGGGTGCCGGCGATGCGCTGGGCCAGCCGCTGGCGGGTGGCGCCGAAGTTGGGGCGGCACACGAACACGATGGTGAGCAGCACCCAGGAGCCGTTCTGGGCATTGAACAGGCGGATGGCGGCAAAGCCCACGATCAGCGCCAGCGCCATGCGCAGGCCGTGGCGGAACAGCAGCGAGCCGGGAGTGAGCTGCTGGCGGATGCGCACGCCCATTTCGCGCAGGGTATGCGGGTTGGTGTCGCGCAGGCGGGTGTCGACGTTGTCCAGGGTGGATTCGGACTGGGCCGCTTCGGACAGGCGGCGTTCGATGCTCTGCAGGTTGTGGCCAAGCAGTTCCAGCGAGGAGAGCAGGCGCTGCCATTGGGGGTTGTGCTGGGCGCGCAGCCAGGCGAGGGAATCGGTGAGGTCGGCGGTGGCCTGGCGGGTCCGGTCGCCGTACTGGAACGGCCGGCGCATGCGGATGGCGGTGCCCAGGTTGGCACACGCTTCGCCCTGCAGGGCGAGCAGGCGCTGGCAGCGGTAGAGCACGTCGCTGTGGAAGAAGGCGTCGGTGAGTGCGCCATAGGGGTAGTGCGAGGAACTGGCGCGTTCGTGGAAGTCCTGGGCCATGTAGTACAGGCGCAGGTACAGGCCGGATTGCACGCCCGGGCGGCCGGAGCGGCCGAACCGGGCCAGGATGGCGGTCTTGGCGATGTTGAGCGCTTCGACGACGCGGCGGTTCTGTTCGGCCAGGGCCAGCTGGCGCTTCTGCACGTCGGCATCGCGCACCGGTTCGAACAGGTCGGCCTTGAGCTGAAGGTAGCGGCCGAGTTCAAGGTAGAGGCGGGCGAGGCGTTCACGCACGGGGCGGTTGGCGAACAGGGCGGTCCACAGGATGGACAGCAGGCCGTACCAGAGGGCGCCGGCCAGCAGGTGGCTGACGGCGCTGATGGCCTGGGCGCGGTCGTCGGCCCCGTGCTGTTCGAGGCCGATCATGGTGTAGATGGCCAGGGTGACGGTGGCCTGGGCGATGGAGGCGTAGCGTTCGCCAAGCGCCCCGAGCAGGGTCAGGCTGAAGGTGGACAGGGCCAGGGCCGCAATGAACAGCCACGGCCAGGCGAACAGCTCGACCACGGCGGCGGCGGCCACCACGAAGCACAGCAGGGAGAGGGCGACGGATTTGGTGCGGCCCCACCAGTTGTCGTCGGTCTCGGCAATGGCGCTGGCGATGATGCCGAGGAATACGCCGGGCAGCGCAGGCAGCTGGTCCAGGTGCCAGCACACGCCCATGGCCACGGACAACGCAATGAACACCCGCAGCCCGTAGCTGGCCTTCTCATGCGCCCACAGGCGACTCAGGCGGGATTCTCGGGCGGACATGCGGACTCGTCGGGCGGTGGCGCCTCATTATTGCGTCATCGCGGTGAAGCCGACATAGCCGGTTGGCAGGTACCCACCCCCGCCGGCCTCACCGCTCGCAAAAAATGAAACGACAGGCTGTTACGCCCTTCGCTTACAGATCAAACCTGACGCTGACCGCGAACGTGCGCGGCAGGCCGATGCCGGCGTTGGACCAGTACTTCCTGTTGGTGAGGTTTTCGACGCTGGCGCGCCAGGTGACCGGGTGGCCGTTGGCCTGCATGCGGTAGCCGATGCCGGCGTTGACCAGGGTGTAGTCGGGCAGCTTGAGGGTATTGTCGGCGTCGTAGTACACGTCGCCGTAGTAGCGGGCCAGGGCGTACAGGCCCAGGCCTTCCACCTGCGGCACGCTGTAGTCGGCGTGCACCACGCCGTTCCAGCGCGCTGCGCCGGCGGTGCGGTTGCCTTCCTGGGTGCTGCTGTCGGGCGAGAGCTTGTCGTAGGTCGGGTCCAGCCAGGTCACGCCGCCGCCGAGGGTGAAGGCATCGGTCAGGCGGACGTCGCCGCTGACTTCCACGCCTTCGTACAGGGTGATGCCGTCCTGCACCAGCAGTTTGCCGCCGCTGGTCAGGCGGTCGATGTTGGCACCGCGCTCCAGTCGGAACGCAGCCGCGTTGGCGTTCCAGCGTGGGTACTCGATCTTGGCGCCGATCTCGAACTGCTTGCTGATGGTCGGATCGAGCACGTCGCCGGCGTTGATGTAGTCGCTGCCCACCCGGCTGCCCGCTTCCAGCGATTCGACGTAGCTGGTGTAGAGCGTGACTGTATCGGCCGGCTTGAACATCACCGCGTAGGTCGGGGTGACCGGGTAGGTGTGGTAGGCGCCCTTGGTCTCGAAGTCGTTGTAGCGCGCACCGGCCAGCACCGACCAGCCGTGGCCGAAATCCACCGTATCGCTGACGAACACCGCCTGCTGTACGGTTTCGCTGCCGCGGGTGAGCTCCTGCGAACCGACGGCGTCATGGCGCAGGGTGGGGCGCTGGTAGAGGTTGCCACGGCCGATGGTGTTCCATTCGTATGGGCGGTCCCAGCCCAGCCCGGTCTGGTGCGAGACGCCGGCGACGACCTGGTGCGACAGCGGGCCGGTCTGGAAGCGGCCCTGCACGATGGCCTGGGCCAGCTTCCACTCGCTCTTGCCGCCGAGCTCGTAGACGTTGACGTCGTAGTCGCCATTGACGTCGTCGATGTAGGCGAAGATCTTGTTCACGTCGTTCCACGACGAGGTGTAGCCATAGCTCAGGCTGGCCTTCCAGTCGTCGTTGATCTGCCAGTTCAGTGCAGTGGAGAGCAGGCTGGAGCGGGTGTCGTAGAAGGTGCCCGGAATGGCGTTGTTGACATCGCCGGCGATCGGGCGCGGCAGTTCGGTCAGGCCGATGAAGTAGTACTGCGGCGATTCCTCGCTGAGATCGCGCTCCTGGAACACGCCATCGAAGGTCCAGGTGAGCGCATCGCCCAGGCGTGCATCCAGCGACAGCGCACCGACCTTGCGGTTCACTTCGCCACCGTTGAAGGTTTCGCCCTTCTCTTGGTAGGCGTTGAAGCGGTAGCCGAACATGTCTTCGTTGCCGAAGCGGCCGCCGACATCGACTTGGCCGCTGACGATGCCCTGTTCCCGCCAGCCGAGCTGCGCGGAGAAGGTGGGGGCATCGGTGGGCTTCTTCGTGACGTAGTTGATGATGCCGCCGGGCTGGCCGAAGCCGTACATGAAGCTGCCCGGGCCCTTGAGCAGTTCCACCTGTTCCATCACTTCCAGCGGCCACTCGGTACCCCACGAGGACACCTGCAGGCCGTTGACGCGGTAGCTGTCGTAGCTGAGATCGATGCCGCGGTTGCGGATCGGCGAGCTCCAGCCACTGGCGTAGGCGCTGACCTGGGTGACCACTGACGGGTCGGTCAGGAACGCCTCGCCCAGCGAGACCACCTGGCGCTTCTCGATGTCCTCGCGGCCGATGACGGAGATCGCGAACGGGGTATCGCGTACCGGGCGGTCGCCCAGGGCGCCGGTCTCGGTGTGGGTGCGTTCGGCGGTGACTTTCACCGCGTCCAGCTCGGTGGCCGAGCGGGATTGGGCGTGGGCCGCGCAGGCCAGCGACAGCGACAGGGCAAGCAGGGCTGGGCGCAGGGCGCGGCGCGGAAATACGGAAGCAGGCATCGAGTGGGGGTCCTCTGCGGACAGCAGCACACCGTCCGCGATCAGTTGAAAGCGGAAGAAGAGGGCGTGGCTGAGTCGGGGCACTGCCCGCGAAGGCGGAAACAGCGCGGTGCGCGAGGCGCGGCAGGACCGTGGCTGATGCGGATTGTTCTCTTTTGAGTGGTCCGCGTCAAATGATCGTCATGAACGCGGTAGCGCACGACCGTTGGTCGTGCCGCGCCGCGCAGCGGCGGGCGTTACGCGCGCGCTGCCCGCCTTACCAAGGCCTTCTCGCGCCGGCGCGCGCGCCAGCCGCGCCAGTGCTGCTGCAGGCACGAGAAGATCACGTACAGCGCCGGGGTGCTCAGCAGGGTCAGGCTCTGCGAGAACAGCAACCCGCCGATCATCGCGATGCCCAGCGGGCGACGCAGCTCGGACCCTTCGCCCAGGCCGATCGCCAGCGGCACCGCCGCCAGGATCGCCACCATGGTGGTCATCATGATCGGGCGGAAGCGCACGATGCTGGCCTCGCGCACCGCTTCCAGCGGGCTCTTGCCGTGCTCACGCTGGGCCACCACGGCGAAGTCGATCATCATGATCGCGTTCTTCTTGACGATGCCGATCAGCAGCACCAGCGCAATCATCGAGATCACCGACAGTTCGGTATTGGTCACGAACAGCGCCAGCAGCGCGCCCACGCCCGCCGCCGGCAGCGTGGACAGGATCGTCACCGGGTGCACCAGGCTTTCGTACAGCATGCCCAGCACCAGGTACACGGTGATGATGGCGGCCAGCACCAGGATCAGCATCGAATTGGGGTTGAGCTGCACGTTGAAACCGCCGCCATCGCTGATGCGGATGTCGCCAGGCAGGCGCAGCCCGTCCACGGTGGCCTTGATGAGCGCCTCGCCTTCGCCGGTGCTCACGCCCGGGGCCAGGTTGTAGCTCAGGTCCATCGTGGTGTACTGGTTCTGGTGGGTGATCTGCGGCGGGGCCAGCCCGGGTACCTGGCGCGCAACGGCGGTGATCGGGATCATCTCGCCGTTGCCGGCGCGCACGTGGATCTCATCCAGCGCGCGCGGGGTGGCGGTCTGCTCCGGCAGTGCGTTGACCACCACGCTGTACTGGTTGATGTCCGAGTAGATCGTCGAAATCTGCCGCTGGCCGAACGCCCCGTACAGCGCGCCATCGATCGCGCCGACCGACACGCCCAGGCGCGCGGCCTTGGCCCGGTCGATCTCGATGTTCTGGCGCAGCCCGGCGGTGTCCACGTCGGTGCCGACGTCGCGCAGCATGGGGTTCTTCTTCAGTGCGGCCTGCACCTTGGGCAGCCATTCCTGCAGCTGGGCCAGGTCGTTGCCCTGCAGCGACACGCGGTACTGCGCGCCTTGGCTGTTGCCGCCGCCTCCGTCGCTGGGCAGGTCCTGGATCGCGCGCAGGCGCAGTTCCAGGTCCGGGTAGCGATCGGCCTTGGCGCTCAGTCGGGCCAGCGCCTCGGCGGTGGTTTCGCGTCGGCCTTCCTTGCGGGTCTTCAGCTCGATGTTGAACTGCGCGCTGGAACCCTGGCGGCCACTACCCAGGCGCACGCCCACGGTTTTCACCGCCGGGTCGGCCATCAGCATGTCGGTGATGCGGCGCTGGCGGTTGACCATGTCTTCGAAGGATACCGTCGCGCTGGAGTTGGCACGGCCCCAGATCAGGCCGGTGTCCTGCGGCGGGAACGAGCCCTTCTTGACCGCGCCCGCCAGCATCACCGTGGCCACGATCAGCAGGATGGGGGTCAGCGACAGCAGCAGCGCGTGGCGCAGCGAGAAGTCCAGGCAGACGGTGTACACGCGCAGCATGCGGTCGTGGGTGGCATCCAGGAAGCGGCCGATCCGCGATGGCTTGTCTGGCTCCGTGTGGGCGCTGAGGAAGCGGCTGCACAGCGCCGGGGTGAGCGTGAGCGAGACGATCATCGAGACCACGATGGCGGCCACCAGGGTCACGGTGAACTCGCGGAAGAACGCACCGACCATGCCGCTGGCAAACAGCAGCGGAATGAACACCGCCACCAGCGAGGCGGTGATGGAGACGATGGTGAAGCCGATCTCGCGGGCGCCGGTCAGGGCCGCCTGCATGCGCGGCATGCCTTCGTCGAGGTGGCGCATGATGTTTTCGATCACCACGATCGCGTCATCGACCACGAAGCCGATCGCGATCACCAGCGCCAGCAGGCTCAGGTTGTTCAGGGTGAAGCCAAACACGTACATCACCAGTGCCGCACCGGCCAGCGACAGCGGCACGGTGATCGCCGCGATCAGGGTCGGTGCCAGCCGGCGCAGGAACAGCGCCATGGTCAGGATCACCATCGCCAGGCTGATCAGCAGGGTGATCTGCACTTCGTGCAGCGACGAGCGGATGGTCGGGGTGCGGTCGAAGTATGGGGTGAGCGTGGTGCCCGGCTGCAGGTAGTCGCGCAGCATCGGGATCTGCGCCTTGACCCGGTCCACCGTCTCCACGATGTTGGCCCCGGCGCGGGTGAACACGTACATCACCACCGCCGGTTTGTGGTCGAACCACGCGGCCTGGTAGGCATCCTGCTGGCCGTCGTAGACGTTGGCCACGTCCTTCAGGCGGATCACCCGGCCATCATCCTGGGTCTTGATCACCAGGTTGGCGAAGTCGGCCGCGCGCGCCACTGAATCGTTGGCGATGATCGCCGTGGTGGTGTTGCCATCGGTCAGGAAGCCGGTGGGCGAGGTCACGTTGGCGGCGCGCACCGCATTGCGCAGGTCATCCGGGGTGAGGTTGAGCGCATTGAGCAGGCGCAGGTTGACGTCCACCCGCACCGCCGGGGTGGAGGCGCCGGCGATGTCCACCGACGACACCCCGCTGATCTGGCGGATGCGCTGGGCCAGCAGCGAATCGGCCACGTTGTACAGCTCATCGGCCGACTGCGTCTGCGAGGTCAACGCAATGGCGATCACCGGATCGTCGTTCGGGTTGGCCTTCTGGAACATCGGCGAGCCCAGCCCGGAGGGCAGGTCGGCCTGGGCGGAGTTGATCGCGGTCTGCACGTCCAGCGCGGCCGAATCGATGTCGACCCCGCTCTGGAAGATCATGAAGACCAGCGAGCTGCCTTCCGAGCTGGACGAGCGCATCTGGTCCACGCCGGGCAGCTGGCCCAGGTGGCGCTCCAGCGGCGCGGTGACCGTGGAGGCCATGGTGGTGGCGTCCGCGCCGGACTGGCTGGCGTGCACGAAGATCACCGGGATCTGGATGTTCGGCAGCGCCGACACCCCCAGCTTCAGGTAGCACATCAACCCGACCACGAACAGGCCGATGGCCAGCAGCGCGGTGCCGATCGGGCGGCGGATGAACGGGCCGGAGATGTTCACGCGCGGTCCTGTGCGGTGGCGTTGCGCAGCGCGCGCTGTTCACGGCGCTGGCGCAGCCATTCGGAGTAGCGCTCCATGTACAGGTAGATCACCGGCGTGGTGTAGAGCGTGACCAGCTGCGAGATCAGCAGGCCGCCGACGATGGCGATGCCCAGCGGGCGGCGCAGCTCCGAACCGATGCCGGTGCCCAGCGCCAGCGGCAACGCGCCCAGCATGGCCGCGGCGGTGGTCATCATGATCGGGCGGAAGCGCAGCAGGCAGGCGCGGCGGATCGCTTCGTGCGCGTTGGCTCCGGCGCGGCGCGCCTCGATGGCGAAGTCCACCATCATGATGCCGTTCTTCTTGACGATGCCGATCAGCAGCACGATGCCGACGATGCCATCCACCGACAGGCTCAGCCCGCACACCATCAGCGCCAGCAGCGCGCCCACGCCGGCCGGCGGCAGGGTGGAGATGATCGTGATCGGGTGGATGTAGCTCTCGTACAGCACGCCCAGCACGATGTAGATCACCACCAGCGAGGCCAGCAGCAGCCACACCACGTCGGTCTGGCTGCCGGTGAACTCGGCGGCCTTGCCGATGAACTGCGCGTGCACCTGCGCCGGCATGTCCAGGCTGGCGCGGGTTTCCTCGATCGCCTTGACCGCATCGGACAGCGAGTAGCCCGGGGCGATGTTGAACGAGACCGTCACCGCCGGCAGCTGCTGCTGGTGGCTGACCACCAGCGGGGTGCTGGTGACCTTGCCCTCGGCCAGCGCGGCCAGCGGAATGATGTTGCCCGCACCCACCGGAATACCGGTGTTCTGCGCGCCGATACCGGTGGCGGTGGAGGAGTTGGACGAGGTGACCTGGCCGAAGTTGGTGGCATTGCTGCCGGTCAGCGCGCCGGCGCCGTTGGAGGCCACCGCCAGCTGGTTCATCAGGGCGGTACTGGTGCGGAACTCCGGCGCCACTTCCAGCACCACGCGGTACTGGTTGAGCTCGGTGAAGATGGTCGAGATCTGGCGCTGGCCGAAGGCGTCGTACAGCGTGTCGTCGATGGTCTGCATCGGCACGCCCAGCACGCTGGCCTTGTCGCGGTCGATGTTCAGCTCCAGCGCGCGGCCCTGGTTGGACAGGTTGTTGTCCACGTCGGCCAGTTCCGGACGCTGGCGCAGCGCCTCGGTCAGGCGGGTGGCCTGCAGCGCGACCTGCGCGCTGTCCACGTCCGACAGCGAGTACTGGTACTCGGTGGCGGCCACGCGGGTATCCAGTGTCACGTCCTGGACCGGCTTGAGGTACAGCGCCACCCCGGGGATGCCGGCCACGGCTTTCTGCAGGCGCGGCAGGATGTCTTCCAGCCCGTCGCGGTCGCCGCGCTCCTTCAGCACGATCGACAACTGGCCCTGGTTGAGCGTGGGGTTCATGCTGCCGGCGCCAATGAAGGCGGCCACGCCGGTCACTGCCGGGTCCCTGCGCAGCGCTTCGGCCACGGCCTTGGTGCGCTGCTCCATCTGCGGGAAGGCGATGTTCTGGTCGGCCTGGACCACGCCGGTGATCAGCCCGGTGTCCTGCTCGGGCAGCAGGCCCTTGGGAATGACGATGTACAGCACCACGGTCAACACCAGCGCGCCGGCGGCCACCGCCAGGGTCATGCGCTGGTGGTCCAGCACCCAGTCCAGGCTGCGTTCGTACAGGCCGACGGTGCGGCTCCACACGGTCTGCTTTCCGGCCGCATGCGCACGCTCATGGGCGTCCTCGCCTTCGGGCAGCGCGTCGGGCTTGAGCAGGTAGGCGCACATCATCGGGGTGAGGGTCAGCGAGATCAGCATCGACAGCACCACCGCGATGCTCAGCACCCAGGCGAACTCGTGGAACAGGCGGCCGGTGACGCCGGGCATCAGCAGCAGCGGCAGGAACACCGCCACCAGCGACACGGTCAGCGACAGCACGGTGAAGCCGATCTGGCGCGCGCCGATCTCGGCCGCTTCCGGGCCGCTCTTGCCCTGTTCGATATAGCGCACGATGTTCTCGATCATCACGATCGCATCGTCGACCACGAAGCCGGTGGCCACCACCAGCGCCATCAGCGACAGGTTGTCCAGCGACATGCCCGCAAACGCCATCACCCCGAACGTGCCCGCCAGCGAAAGTGGCACCGCCACCGAGGGAATGATCGTGGCCCACAGGCGGCGCAGGAACACGAAGATCACCGCCACCACCAGGCCGATGGTCAGGATCAGGGTGAACTGCACTTCATGCACGGAGGCGCGGATGGTCTCGGTACGGTCGGAGAACACTTCCAGGTGCACGTCGGCCGGCAGCACGTTCTGCAGCTGCGGCATCAATGCGCGGATGCGCTCCACCGTCTGCACGATGTTGGCACCGGGCTGGCGGCGGATTTCCAGCAGTACGGCCGGCTTGCCATCGGCCCAGGCGGCGAGCTGGTCGTTCTCCACGCCGTCGACCACCTCGGCCACGTCCGCCAGCCGCACCGGCGCGCCGTTCTTGTAGCTGATGATGGTCTCGCGGTACTCCGCCGCGCTGGTCAGCTGATCGTTGGTGCCGATGCTGTAGGACTGGGTCTTGCCGTTGAGCGAGCCCTTGGGCGCGTTGACGTTGGCCTGGGTCAGCGCGCTGCGCAGGTCTTCCAGGGTCAGGCCCATGTTGGACAGCTGCGCCGGGTTGACCTGGATGCGCACGGCCGGGCGCACGTTGCCGGCGATCGACACCAGGCCCACGCCCTGCACCTGCGACAGGCGCTGGGCCAGGATCGAGTCGGCGTAGTTGTTCACATCGCGCAGCGGGCGCGTGTCGGAGGTGAGCTTGAGGGTGATGATCGCCGCGTCGGCCGGGTTCACCCGGTTGTAGACCGGCTGGTAGGGCAGCGATGACGGCAGGGTGGCCTGGCGGATCGCGGCCTGCACGTCCTGTGCGGCGATGTCGATGTCCCGGTCCATCGAGAACTGCAGGATGATCGTGGACAGGCCGGCCGACGAATCGGAGGTCATCAGCTCCAGCCCGGAGATCTGCCCGAACTGGCGCTCCAGCGGCGTGGTCACCAGCGAGGCCATGGTGGTCGCATTGGCACCCGGGTACTGGGTGGTGACCACCAGGCTGGGCGCGTCGATTTCCGGCAGCGCCGACACCGGCAGCTGGCGGTAGCCGAGGATGCCGAGCAGCAGCAGGCCCGCCATCAGCAGCGAGGTGGCGATGGGGCGGCGGATGAAAATCGTCGAAAAGCCCACGGGCGGATCCTTGCTGTTACGTCAGACGGCGATGCGGGAGGCGAACGCCGGCCACCTGGCCAGCGTTGGGGACACGGCGTGCGCGGTCAGCGCGGGCCGCCGCCACGACGCCCACCGGGGCCCTGTTTCTGCGCGGCGGCCTTGAGTTCGGCCTCGGTCGGCGCGGCCGGCGTCTCGCCCGGCTTCAGCGCGGTGACCTTGCTTCCCGGCTTGAGCCGGAACTGGCCTTCGCTGACCACGCGCTCACCGCCCTTGAGACCTTCGGTGATCTGGATGTTGCTGTCGCCCACTTCCACGCCGCTCTTCACGGTCTGCATGGCCACCGTGTTGTCCGGCTTGACGATATAGACGTACTCGCCATCGGGCCCGCGCATGACGGCCTGAGTGGGAATGACCACGCCGCCGGCAATGGTGCGCAGCTGCATGCGCACGTTGACGAACTGGCCCGGCCACAGGGTGTTGTCTTGGTTATCGAACAGGGCGCGCGCGCGGAAGGTGCCGCTGTCGCTGCTGATCTGGTTGTCCACCACGTCCAGCGTTCCG
Source organism: Stenotrophomonas sp. GbtcB23 (assembly GCF_019091045.1). NCBI lineage: Bacteria > Pseudomonadati > Pseudomonadota > Gammaproteobacteria > Lysobacterales > Lysobacteraceae > Stenotrophomonas > Stenotrophomonas sp. GbtcB23. The sequence continues at coordinate 24,270 of NZ_JAGXKC010000016.1, forward strand.
CCATCGGTGAGTACGTGCGAGTCGTTGCGGTCCAGCGCGGCGATGGTCACCGGGCCGGCCTGCTGGGCCTGGCGCACGTCCGGCAGCTGGCGTTCGGGCAGGTTGAACACCACGTGGATCGGGTGGATCTGGGTCAGGGTGACCAGTGCGGTCCCGGCGCTGACCACGTTGCCGGCGTCCACCGCGCGGATGCCGGCAATGCCGGAGATGGGCGCGGTCACGCGGGTGTACTGCAGCTGCACCTGGGCCGCGCGCATGCTGGCCTCATTGGCCGCCACCGCGCTTTCGTACTGGGCCACCTGGTTGCGCTGGGTGTCCAGGTCGGTCTTGGCGACGTACTGGCGGTATTCGGGCGAATTGGAGCGCTGGTAGTTCGAGCGCGCCGTGGCCAGCTGGGCCTGGTTCTGCTTCTTGGCCGCTGCCGCTTCGTCATAGCTGGCCTGCAGCGTGCGCGGATCGATCTGCGCCAGCAGGTCGCCCTGCTTCACTTCCTGGCCTTCCTTGAAGTTCAGGCTGATCAGCTGGCCGCCCACCTGCGGGCTTACGGTCACGGTGTTCATCGCGCTTACCGTGCCAAGCGCGCTGGCGTAGACCGGCACATCCTGGCGGGCCGCGTCGATCACCGTCACCGGCACCGGGCCGGTATCGCGTTCGCCGTCCTTGCCGGCCTCGGCCTGCGCACCTGGCTTGGCATCCTTGCCCTTGCCACCGTTGAGCAGGTGCATGCCGACCAGCCCCACCACCAGCACTGCGATCACCAGCAGCACGATCTTCCAGAAACGCGACATTCAAAACTCCTGAGGCTGGCGAAGGGCGGGGCCCGGTTGGCAGTGGCAAAGCATACCCGCCACCCGTGTCCTTTAATGCATGACAAATGGGACGGGCGGTCAGACCCGCAAGCGCCGACAAGGTTCAACCGACGACGGTTGCTTTCCCGGACAACGTTCCCGGGCGCCGAAAGTTACAGCGAAAACCACCCCGATGCCCTACATTCAGGTTCAAGCCCCTGGAACCCCGTCGGAGACCCGAATGCCCCGTCTGTCGCTGCTGCTGTCCGCCCTGCTGCTCGCCTCGCCCGCGCTGGCCGCCACCGCCCCGGCAGAACGCCCGGAAGTCACCGCCGCCGCCGCTCGTCTGCAGGCCCAGGTAGTGCAGTGGCGCCGCGACTTCCACCAGCACCCGGAGCTGTCCAACCGCGAAGAGCGCACCTCGGCCAAGGTGGCCGAACAGCTGCGTGCGATGGGCCTGAAGCCCAGGACCGGCATCGCCCATCACGGCGTGGTGGCCATCATCAAGGGCGGCAAGCCCGGCCCGCGCATCGCCCTGCGCGCGGACATGGACGCGCTGCCGGTGACCGAACAGACCGGCCTGCCGTTTGCCTCCAAGGCCACCAGCACCTATCGCGGCGAACCGGTGGGCGTGATGCACGCCTGCGGGCATGACGCCCACACCGCCACCCTGCTCGGCGTGGCCGACGCGCTGGTGAAGATGCGCGAGAACCTGCCCGGCGAAGTGATGCTGATCTTCCAGCCTTCCGAAGAAGGCGCGCCGCCGCCGGAAGAGGGCGGTGCCGCGTTGATGCTCAAGGAAGGCCTGTTTGCCGACTTCAAGCCGGATGCCGTGTTCGGCCTGCACGTGTTCTCCAGCGTCCAGGCCGGGCAGATCGCCGTCCGCGGTGGCCCGCTGATGGCGGCCTCGGACCGCTTCGGGATCAAGGTGATCGGCCGCCAGACGCATGGTTCTGCGCCGTGGAACGGGGTCGACCCGATCGTGGCCACCGCCGACCTGGTGGGCACCGCGCAGACCATCGTCAGCCGCCGCTCCAACATCTCCAAGCAGCCGGCGGTGGTGTCCTTCGGCGCGATCAAGGGCGGCATCCGCTACAACATCATTCCCGACGAAGTGGAGATGGTGGGCACCATCCGTACCTTCGACGAAGGCATGCGCCAGCAGATCTTCGCCGACCTGCGCAACGTGGCCGAGCACACCGCCGCCGCGCATGGCGCCAAGGCCGAGACGGAAATCTTCGAAGCCGAGGGCAACCCGGCCACGGTCAACGACCCGGCCCTGACCGCGCGCATGCTGCCCAGCCTGCAGGCCGTGGTCGGCGAAGGCAACGTCTACGAGCCGCCGCTGCAGATGGGCGCCGAAGACTTCTCGCTGTATGCCCAGCAGGTGCCGGGCATGTTCTTCTTCGTCGGCTCCACCAGCGAAGGGATCGACCCGGCCAAGGCCCCGGCCAACCACTCCCCGAAGTTCCTGCTCGATGAGAAAGCACTGGATGTGGGCCTGCGGGCGTTGTTGCAGGTGAGCCTGGATTTCCTCAACAGCCCGACGCCGGGCTGAGGTCGCACGACCAACGGTCGTGCGCTACTGGCGCAGGTCGCGGACCGTCCGCGCCGGCTGCTCGATGCCGGCGCTGGCCCGCCACGGGTTGATGTCCAACCCGCCGCGGCGGGTGTAGCGCGCCTCTACTTCCAGCCACTCCGGCTGGCAGCGCAGGGTGAGCTCGTTGAAGATGCGCTCCACGCACTGCTCGTGGAATTCGGCATGCTCGCGGTAGCTCACCAGGTAGCGCAGCAGGCCTTCGCGGTCGATGCGCGGGCCGCGGTAGCGCACGCTCACGCTGGCCCAGTCCGGCTGGCCGGTGACCGGGCAGTTGGACTTGAGCAGCGCCGAACTCAGGGTCTCGGTCACCACCTGGCCGGCATTGGCCGACAGGTACTCCGGCGCCGGCGGGCCGTAGCGCTTGATCGCCACATCCAGCTCATCCAGTGATTCGCCTTCGGCCGCTTCCACCAGCAGCGGCACTCCGAACACCACGTTCACCACCGCCCCGGCGCAGGCCGACAGGTCACCGGCAATGCGCTGGCGGGCCTGCTCGTCATCGTCAAAGCGCGTGCTGTTGAGCGAGTTGAGGTAGAGCTTGAACGACTTGGATTCGATCAGGTTCGGCGAGGTGCACGGCACGCTGATGGTGGCCACGGCGACGCGTGGCTTGCCGCGCCGGTCCAGCCAGCTCAGCTCATAGGCCTGCCAGCGGTCATGGCCGACGAACGGCAGGTTGGCCTCGTCCACGCCGATCTCCTCGCGCGCGGCGCGGCGCGGGATGGGGAAGAGCAGGGCGGGATCGTACTGGGAGGGGTAAGCAACCTCGCGACCGAGGCTGGAGTCCTGGGGGGTATTCATGGCGCCATTTTAGCGTGGCCGGCGGCCCCTCCAGCGCCCCGTTCAGAAATACGTCCAGCGTCTTCACGCCTGCGCCATGCCCCATTAACAAGGCCTGTGACACCGTGCGATCCAGGTCGTTCTATTCAAGACGGGAGCGTGTGGATGAGTACCGACAAGAAGGCCGATTTCTCCGGCGTCACCTCCAGCGTGGATACCACCGCGCAGAAGGTGGAAAAGGCAGATTTCTCCGGCGTGACCGCTTCGGTGGATACCACCGCCGAAAAGGTGGGGGGTAGCACCTACACCGTCAAGAGCGGTGACTCGCTGTCGAAGATTGCCAAGAACGAGCTGGGCGATGGCAACGCCTGGAAGAAGATTTTCGAGGCCAACCGTGACGTGCTGGATGACCCCGACAAGATCTTCCCGGGCCAGACGCTCAAACTGCCGCCTAAAGACTAAGCCCGCTCCGCCTGCTGTCCATTATTGATTCCCAGGGAGGAATTCCATGAAGAAGACGTCCATCAGTACCGCCGTACTTGCTGCCCTGCTGGCCACCGTTGCGCTGGCCGGCTGCAAGAAGAAGGAAGAATCGGTCGCCAACAACGCGCAGCCGGCTGCCCCGGTAGCGACGACGCCGGTCGAGCCCGCCGCACCGCAGCCGATGACGGCCGCCGCGCCGGTCAACGTTTCCGGCGTAACTGTCGGCAAGACCGCTGCGGCCGACAAGACCGTCGCGGCGGCAGCACTGTTTGCTCCGAAAGACGTGATCATCATTTCGGTCCGCACCGCAGGCACGGCCACCAACGCCAACGTTGGCGCCAAGCTGACCTATCAGGACGGCCAGGTGGCGGGCGAACAGAGCCAGGTGTTGAACACCACTGGCGATGAGACCACCAACATCAGCTTCACGAATGCCAATGGCTGGCCGGCGGGCAAGTACCGCGCGGAAGTCACGGTAGATGGTAAGGCGGCCGGAACGCCGCAGGAGTTTGAGGTCAAGTAAGTCCCGCCGACTCTCTCCCGGCACGGGCTCACGATGGACGCAGCCGCGAGGCTGCGTCTTTTTGTTTTCCATACAGCGTTCCAATACCACCGCGTATGGCCCCGCTTTGCTCCCCGGGGCTGAAACCGCGACAATGCGGGGGTTACCCGGAGAGCACTGTCCCCCATGTCGAACACGCCCAAGATTCTGTACACGCTTACCGATGAAGCCCCGTTCCTGGCCACCCAGTCGCTGCTGCCGATCGTCGAGGCCTACACTGCCACCGCCGGCATCGCAGTGGAAACCCGTGACATCTCGCTGTCCGGCCGCATCCTGGCGCTGTTCCCGGATTTCCTGAAGGACGACCAGAAGGAAGCCGACCACCTGGCCGAACTGGGTCAGCTGGCGACCACCCCGGACGCCAACATCATCAAACTGCCCAACATCAGCGCCTCGGTGCCGCAGCTCAAGGCGGCCATCAAGGAGCTGCAGGACCAGGGCTATGCCCTGCCCAACTACCCGGACGTGCCCACTGACGACGTCTCTCGCGACATCAAGGCGCGCTATGACAAGGTCAAGGGCAGCGCGGTGAACCCGGTGCTGCGCGAAGGCAACTCCGACCGCCGCGCGCCGCTGTCGGTCAAGAACTACGCCCGCAAGCACCCGCACCGCATGGGCAAGTGGTCCAACGAATCGAAGTCGCACGTCTCGCACATGGACGGCGGCGATTTCTACGGCAGCGAAAAGTCGGCCACCCTGGCCGCCGCCGGCAACCTGAAGATCGAACTGCAGCAGGCCGACGGCACCACCGTCGTGCTGAAGGAAAAGACCGCCGTCAAGGCCGGTGAGATCGTCGATGCCGCCGTGATGAGCCGCAACGCGCTGGCCGCGTTCGTGCAGGCGCAGATCGCCGATGCCAAGGCCAAGGGCGTCCTGTTCTCGCTGCACCTGAAGGCCACCATGATGAAGGTGTCCGACCCGATCATGTTCGGCGTGGTCGTCGAAGAGTTCTACAAGGACGTGCTGGCCAAGCACGCCGACGTGCTCAAGCAGGCTGGCTTCGACCCCAACAACGGCATCGGCGACCTGTACGCGCGCCTGCCGCAGCTGCCTGACGCCACCCAGGAAGCGATCAAGGCCGACCTGGCTGCCGAATACGGCAAGCGTCCGGGCCTGGCCATGGTCAATTCCGACAAGGGCATCACCAATCTGCACGTGCCCAGCGACGTCATCGTCGATGCCTCGATGCCGGCCATGATCCGCGACTCCGGTGGCATGTGGAATGCCGACGGCAAGCTGCAGGACACCAAGGCTGTCATTCCTGACCGCTGCTACGCCGGTGTATACCAGGCCGTGATCGACGACTGCATCGCCCACGGCGCGTTCGACCCGGCCACCATGGGCTCGGTGCCGAACGTCGGCCTGATGGCGCAGAAGGCCGAAGAATACGGCTCGCACGACAAGACCTTCCAGATTCCGGCCGACGGCACCGTGCGCGTCACCGACGATGCCGGCAACGTGGTGTTCGAACACGCCGTGCAGACCGGCGACATCTGGCGCATGTGCCAGACCAAGGACGCCCCGATCCAGGACTGGGTCAAGCTGGCCGTCAACCGCGCCCGCCTGAGCAGCACCCCGGCCGTGTTCTGGCTGGATGCCTCGCGCGCGCACGATGCGCAGGTGATCGCCAAGGTCGAGACCTACCTCAAGGACCACGATACCAACGGCCTGGACATCCGCATCCTGGCTCCGGTGGAAGCGACCGCGTTCTCGCTGGACCGCATCCGCAAGGGTGAAGACACCATCTCGGTGACCGGCAACGTGCTGCGCGACTACCTCACCGACCTGTTCCCGATCATGGAACTGGGCACCAGCGCCAAGATGCTCTCCATCGTGCCGCTGATGGCCGGTGGTGGTCTGTTCGAAACCGGCGCCGGTGGTTCGGCTCCCAAGCACGTGCAGCAGTTCGTGGAAGAGGACTACCTGCGCTGGGATTCGCTGGGTGAATTCCTGGCCCTGGCCGCCTCGCTCGAGCACCTGGGCAACCGCTACGACAACGCCGGTGCCACCGTGCTGGCCAAGACCCTGGACCAGGCCAATGGCCAGTTCCTGGACAACGACAAGTCGCCCTCGCGCAAGCTCGGTGGCATCGACAACCGTGGCAGCCACTTCTACATCGCGCTGTATTGGGCCCAGGCCCTGGCCGCGCAGGATGACGATGCCGCGCTGAAGGCCCGCTTCGCCCCGCTGGCCAAGGCGCTGTCGGACAATGAAGCGGCCATCGTCGGTGAGCTGATCGCCGCGCAGGGCAAGCCGGTCGACATCGGCGGTTACTACCGCCCGGACGTGGCCAAGGCCAGCAAGGCGATGCGCCCGAGCAGCACGTTCAACGACGCACTGGCCGCGCTGTAAGCCTTCAGCCTCCGGCACCAAGGCAGTAACCGAGGAACCCGTGCCTGGCGCGGGTTCCTTTTTTTTGCCCGCAAATACGTGACACCCGTCCGGGTGGTTCTGGCACTCTCTCGCCAGCCGCAACAGGTAAAGAAGGCATGAAACCTGCATGCTGCCAAGGCGCGCATACCGGAAGGATCCGACCGTTTCGCCAACGCGAAGTGAGCAATCCGTCACCGAACTGCGCGAGATCCTTGGCATAGGCTATCGGCGAGCGTTCCGCAGTAGCTGTGATCTCTCACAAGCCAGGGGAAGGGCATGGCCAGGGTGCTGGTGGTCGGATCGGATGTCCAGGGAGAACGGGCGTTGCTGCAGCGCCTGCGCGTGGCCGCCTCGTTGCCGGCCGATACGGTACGCAGCTGCCGCGACCTCGACGAGTGCGACCTGCTGGTGATCAAGGACACGCCGGCACTGCGCAACGCCGCGCTGCGCATGGTACGCGAGCGACCGCGCATCCAGGTCTGGGTGGAAGACCAGAACGGGCAGTTGCACCAGGGACAGGGCGACGATCACGGCGTACTTGACGACCACGCCATCGAAGACGCCTTGCGGCAGATGCCTGGTGCGCCGCTGCGGATCGACGAACCGTGCGCGGCGCAGGGCGCCAAGGCGATCACCCGCGCGCTGCGCGAGCGCCTGCCCTCGCGGCAGGGCCACGCGGTGCTGGTGCTCAACGAAGTGCCCACCCTGCTGTTGGATTTCGCGCAGGATCAGATGGTGGTGCTGCCCGGTACCGACCCCTGCAGCCTTGCCCAGCTTCTGTCAGACCAGTTTGAAGCGCTGTCACTGCACGGGCTTTCCGAACGCCGCTACCAGGAACTGGGCGGCACGCTGCCGCGCCAGCCGCTGCGCCCGCTGCTGTGGCAATGGGGCCAACGCCCCGCGCATTGGCATGACCTGGATGCCCGGCTGCAACGCGGTGCGCGGGTGAAGCTGCTGCGCTGGCCCGACTTCCGCGTGCTGGGCCACCAGCACGACAGCTTCCGGCTGTGTTCGCTGCTGCTCAAGCGCGCGTGCAGCGTGGACGAGTGCGCCACCCTGCTGGACGTGGTACCGGATGCGGTGCGCAGCTTCATGCACCCGGCGTACCTGTGTGGCTACGCCGCGCTGGAAGATGCGCCGGCCAGCAGCGTGCCGCTGCGTGCAGGGGAGGGCGGCGGCACCCTGCTGGCCCGGATGTGGCGCAGCGTTCGCCAGCGTGGCGGGGGCTGAGCGTGCGCGAACACAAGATCGTGGTGCTGGGAGGCATGGGGTGCGGGAAGTCGACCCTGGTGCGCGCCATCGCCGCAGGCGCGGTGGTGGATACCGACGTGCACAACAGCGACCGCGCCGGCGCCGACAAGGCCTCCACCACGGTGGCGATGGACTACGCCGATATCGACCTGCCCAACGGCGACCGCCTGCGGCTCTACGGCACGCCCGGGCAGCAGCGCTTCGACTTCATCTGGCCGATCCTGCTGAAGGGCGCCAGTGGCGTGGTGCTGCTGCTGGATGCCACTCGTCACACGGCAGTGGAAGAACTGCAGGGCTATCTGGGTGTGCTGCGCGAGCATGCCACGCAGGTGCCGGCCGTGATTGGCGTTTCGCGCATGGACCTCGCCCCGGACTTCGACCTCGATTCCTGCGCGACGGTCGCGGGTTGGGATGACCGACTGCTGCCGGTGATGCCGGTGGACGCACGCGAACGCGAACAAGGACTCTTCCTGATGGACGTGCTGATGAGCGAGATGGAAACCCGCGACCTGGTGCTGGCCCATGGCTGACGGACAGGATGTGCGCCGGCTGGATCCGGCCGTGCGCGACCGTGTTGCCCAGCATCTTCAAGCGTTCGCCGACACGCTCAATGGGGTGCGCAGCGCGGTACTGGCCAGCGTGGATGGCTTCGCGCTGGTACCGGCCGCCGGCAGCCACGGTAACGGCGAGCGCCTGGCGGCAATGACCAGCGCGATGCTGGCACTGGCCGCCGCCGTGGGCCGCGAGCTGTCGCTGGGCGAACTGGAAGTGCTGATGCTGGAAGCCGGCGAGGGCAAGGTGCTGATGCTGGCGCTGCCGTGCGCGCCCGCACCGCTGTTGCTGATGGCCGCCTGCGACACGCGCTGCGTGACCGGCAAGGTGCTTTGGAGTGCAAAGGAATGTGGCCGCAACATCATGGCCGAACTCAGCGGATCACGAGCCGATCCGCAGGGGAACTAGGGGCTCGACAACCAAAGGGGTGCAACATGGCAGGTGTGAGCGAAACCTTGAGCGCGCTGATGACCATCGACGGCGCGCAGGCGGTGGCACTGGTGGACTACGAAAGCGGCATGCTGCTGGGCGAAGCCGGCTCGGGCATGGACATGGAAGTGGCGGCAGCAGGCAACACCGAAGTGATCCGGGCGAAGATGAAGACCGCCGCGTCGCTGAACCTCAACGACACCATCGAGGACATCCTGATCTCGCTGGGCAAGGCGTACCACATCATGCGCCCGGTGGCCTCCAGGAAGGGACTGTTCCTCTACCTGGTACTGGACCGCAACAAGTCCAACCTGGCACTGGCACGGCGCCGGGTGCAGGACGTGGAGGCGTCCCTGGCGCTGTAAGACCTGACGCTGCTGCCGGCCACCCCGGGTGGTCGGTGGCAGCCCGGGATGGGATCGCTTGCCGGCCATGGGCCGCCCCACTATGGTTGGGGTGGTCTTCCCGGTTGCCCTGCATGCCTGTTGCCCCATCCCCTGATGACGAAGCGCTCGCCACGCGGTTGGCGGCGTTGATCCGTGATGCCTTCGAGGATTACCACGCGCGTTTCGCCGGGGTGACCCGCCGCGCGCGGGTGCGCTTCGAGACCCGCGACTGGAACGGGGCGCGGCAGGATGCGGTGGAACGCATCGGGCTGTATGACCGCTGCATTGCTGAGACGGTGGATGTGCTGCGGCGGGCTGCGCGTGAGGCCGTGGGTGAGCGCGCGCTGTGGCTGCAGATCCGGAGGGCCTACGCAGGCCTGGTGGGTGGATTGATCGACGCAGAACTGTACAAAACCTTCTACAACACGCTGGCCCGGCGCCTGTTCGCTACTGAGGGCGTGGATGCCGCAGTGGAGTTCATGGCGATGGATGTGGAGCCATCCGACGCCATCACCCATCCGGTCGCGCGGCATACCTACGCGCTGTCGGCGACGCGGCCGGCCGAGGCCTTCATGCGGGTGCTGGGTGACTATCGCTTCGATGTGCCCTATGCGCACCAGTTGCGCTGTGCGGCGGCCATTGCCGTGCGCCTGCAGGACGACCTGCAGCATTGGGGTACCCAGCCGGTCCGCAGCATCGAGTTGCTGGATACCGTGTTCTACCGCGAGCGTCGCGCCTACCTGGTGGGGCGGGTGTTCGGCGAACACCGCTTCTCTCCCTGCGTGATCGCGCTGGTCAACGACGACAACGGCCTGCGTGCCGAAGCCGTGCTGACCCGGCGTCGTGATGTGGCGCACTTGTTCGGCGTGTCACGCAGCTACTTCCAGGCCGACCTGGCCACGGTGGGAGATGCGGTGGTGTTCCTGCGCAGCCTGCTGCCGGCCAAGCCGATCGATGAGATCTACACCGTGCTGGGCCGAGCCAAGCAGGGCAAGACCGAGCGCTACCGGACCTTCTTCCGGCACTTCCATGACCACCCCGACGAACAGCTGGTGCATGCCGATGGCACACCGGGCATGGTCATGGCCGTGTTCACGCTGCCCAGTTACCCACTGGTGTTCAAACTGATCCGCGACCGCTTCGCCTGGCCCAAGACCATGACCCGGCACCAGGTGGAGGAAAAGTACGCGCTGGTGTTCAACCTGGATCGCGTCGGGCGCCTGCTGGACGCGCAACCCTACCGGCACCTGCGCTTTCCCAAGGCCCGCTTCTCGCCGGCGCTGCGCGAAGAACTGCTGAGCCAGTGCGCGGCCAGCGTGCGTGAGGACGGCGATTCGCTGGTGATCGCACTGTGCTACGTGCAGCGCCGTTTCCGCCCGCTCAACCTGTACCTGCGCGAGCAGACGGCCGAAGCCCGCCGCGCCGCCGCGTTGGATTACGCGCAGGCCATCACCGACATGGCACGCAACAACATTTTCCCCGGTGACATGCTGCCCAAGAACTTTGGTGTATCGCGGCATGGGCGCGCGGTGTTCTATGACTACGACGAGCTGTGCCTCGTCAGCGACTGCGTGTTCCGCGCCTGGCCGACACCGCGCAATGCGGACGAAGCCATGGCCGATGAGCCGTGGTTCCACGTGGGCCCACGCGATGTGTTCCCGGAGCGCTTCGCACCCTTCATGGGGTTGCCCGCCGACGAGCTTGCCGCCGTGCGCGAACACCATGCGCATCTGTTCGATCCCCAATGGTGGCAGGGGCTGCAGGCGCGGTTCGTGGCCGGCGATTATCCCGATACCCCGCCCTATGCAGCCCATCATCGCCTGGCCTGATTTCCCCCTGACACATCGCTGGGCTATCCTCGGGGTTCATCCACAAGGAGCAGGTGAGATGCGTTATCCCCATATTCTGGCGTTGGCCCTCGCATTGGGCGGCACCGGGCTGGTCGCGACAACCGATACCGCTGCACAGACCGCGCGTTCGGTGCGTGAGACCGCCGAAGCCAGCATGACGCTGACCGGCAAGATCGATATCGGTACCGACGGGCACGTCACCGGCTTCCAGCTGGACCACTCCGACACGCTGCCTCCCGATCTGGCGGCATTCGTGCAGCGCCAGGTGCAGGCATGGCAGTTCCAGCCGGTCGTGGACAACGGCACGGCGGTCGCCACACAGACGCCGGTGACCCTGCGCCTGCTCTCCCAGCCCGGTCCGGGCGGCGCGGGCGACACCGTGCGCGTGGCGGGTGCGAGCTTCAGCAAGTACGACCCGGAAAACACCAGCCGCGTGACCTCCAGCGAGCTCCGCTTGCCGGCCTACCCCAGGAATCTCGCTGCCATGCGCGCCAAGGGCGAAGTGCTGCTGCTGGTGAAGGTCGGCCGCGACGGTACCGTGGCCGATGTGGTCGCCGAGCAGGTGAACCTGCGCGTGGTGGGCAAGGAAAACCAGATGCGGCAGGTGCGCAACGAGTTTGCCCGTGCATCGGTGTCCGCGGCGCGCAGCTGGACCTTCCGCCCGCCGACCACCGGCAGGCTCAAGGATGCCGAGTCGTGGACCGTGCGGATCCCGGTCCGCTACATGATGGGCGAACGCACGCCTTACGGCACGTGGGAAGCCTATATTCCCGGCCCGCGCGAGCGCGCGCCGTGGCGTACCTCGCAGGCCGGCGAGGACGCCGCACCGGACCTGCTGACTGCGGGCGGCATCTACATGGCCGACCTGGATGACGGTCCGCGCCTGCTCACCCCGTTGGGCATCTGATCACAAGGAGTCGTGCAATGCGTCGTTCCCTTCACCTGGCACTGGCCCTGGCACTTGGCGGCAGCATCGTCGCCGCCGCACCGGACGCCGCCGCACAGACACGCAGCGAAATGCGCAGGACCGCCGAAGGCAGCATGGTGCTGACCGGGCAGGTCAACATTGGTACCGAAGGGCAGGTGGAAGGCTTCGTGCTGGACCAGCGCGAAAAGGTGCCGGCAGAACTGGCCAGCTTCGTTGACCGCTCCGTGCAGACCTGGCGCTTCGAGCCGATCGTGCGCGATGGCAAGCCCGTGCGTGCGCGCACCCAGGTGTCCATCCGCCTGGTCGCCAACATCGGGCCCGACGGCAAGGACATGGTCACACTCGACGCCGCGACCTTTGGCGGGTACGACGCCACAAGCACCGACCAGGTCACCTCGATCACGCTGGCGCCGCCGCGGTTTCCCTCGGTCGCACTGAACATGGGCGGAAGTGGCGATGTGATGTTGATCGTGAAAGTCGGCCGTGACGGCAAGGTCATGGATGTGATCGCCGAACAGGTCAACCTGCGCGTGCTCGGTGACGCGCGTCGCATGGAGCGGCTGCGCGAGGCGTTCGCGAAGCAGAGCGTGGACGCCGCACATCGCTGGAGCTTCCGCGCCCCCAGCACGGGTGACGAGAAGGACAAGCCGTTCTGGTCCGTGCGCGTGCCGGTCAGCTTCGACTTCGGCGAAGTCACGCGCGGCTACGGCCAGTGGAACGTCTACATTCCGGGCCCGCGCGCGCATGCGCCCTGGCGGGAGGCCGGACCCGGCGAACAGGATGTGGCTGGCCTGCTGGCGGTCGGCGGCGTGTACATGACCGACGTCAGCACTGGCCCGCGGCTGCTGACCCCGCTGGGCGGGTAAGCAGCTGAAACACCGGATCGGCGCCGCGCGTCGACCCGGTTTCAGCATCAGCTTCCGGCCGGGCCGTCCGGCGCTGGATACACCACGGTCCGGTTGCGACCCTGTTCCTTGGCCATGTACAGCGCCTTGTCGGCCAGACGCAGCGCCTGCTGCGGGTCCTCGTGGTAGGACGGGTAGTGGGCCACGCCCAGCGATACCGTTACCGTGCCGACCTGTTCGAACACTTCTGCTTCCACCTGCAGGCGCAGGCGCTCGGCGATGCCCGCGCTGGCGGTGACGTCGATGCCGGGCAGCAGGATCAGGAACTCCTCGCCGCCATTGCGGCACAGCAGGTCGGTGTCGCGCGAATCGTCGCGCATCAGCTGGGCGATGCGAAGGATCACCGCATCGCCGACCGCATGGCCGAAGCGGTCGTTGATGGTCTTGAAGCGGTCGATATCCAGCGCGATGATCCCGAACGGCTGCCCGCGTGCCTGCCAGTCTTCCAGCCCTTCCTGCAGGCCGCGCCGGTTCTGCAGGCCGGTGAGCGGGTCGGTCATGCTGGCGCGGTTGAGCTTGCCGATACGGTCCTGCAGCAGGTTGAAGCTGTACAGCAGCGCCTGCTTGAGGTGCGCGGCCTCGTAGTACCACGCCTTGATGCCGGTCACGTGGCGGATGGCGATGCCGGTGTCGCGGTTCTGCACATTGCGCGCCATCTGCCACAGTGGCAGCGAAATGCGCCGGGCGAACCACCAGGTGACCAGCAGCGACAGCACGCCCAGCGGAATGGCATTCCAGATCACCGCCTTCATCAAGCGCGACAGCGGTGCCAGCGTGGCCTCCGTCGGGCGCTGTGCCACCACGCCCCAGCCCACGCTGGGCACCGGCGCGTAGCCGGCCAGCATCAGCACGCCGTGGCTGTTGCGCACTTCCTGCGCGCCCGAGTGGCCCTGGCTGACCGCCTTCACCGCCGGGTTCTCCAGGGCGAACTGGCCAACCCGGGTGGGTTCGATGTGGTACAGGATGCGGCCATTGCGGTCCACCACGTACAGATACGAGCCGTCGCGGTAGTAGTGCTTGCCCAGCAGGCTCTGCAGGATGCTGCGCTGGCGCAGGTAGATGGTGCCGCTCACATAACCTTTGTACTGGCCCTGCGGGTCGAAGATCGGGTGCGAGATGGCGACCAGCAGGCGGCCGGTGGCCGACTCGTACGGATCGCTGATGTACGGCTCGCGGCGCTTGAGCGCCTCGCTGTTGCCCTGGCTGTTGAGCACCACCCCCTGCAGGGACAGGCTCAGCGGCGAGGTGGCCAGCACCGTGCCGGCCGGGTCCACGATCAGTACCGAGTTGAAGCTGTTGGTCTGCAGCTGCAGGCGCGCCGCTTCGGCTTCCAGCTCGGCCGGGGTGTGCGCGCGCTGGCTAAGGCCGGTGGCGGCATAGGCCAACTGCTGCTGGGCCGACAGCACGAAGTTCTGGGTGCTCTCGGCCAGCTTGCTGGCGTACACCCGGTTGGATTCGAGCGTGGTGCCGATCAGCTGTTCGCGCTGCACGCGGTAGCTGGCGTGCAGGGTGTTGGCCAGGGCGACCAGCGCGCTGAGCAGGGCAAGCGCCAGGATCAGCTTGCCCAGGTTGAGGCGGGACGACAGCAGGGGCATGGCAGAGTGACCGGCAGGATGCTGCGCCAACCGGTCCTACCGATGAGGCTGCAACGGGGCGGATGAGGGGATCCCGGCGCGGATTATCACGGATTCACCGCCCAAAGGGGGAGGTCCGGACTCAGCGTTCCATCCGCTTGCGCAGCACGCTGCGCACATTGGCCGCCATGCCCTCATCCAGCGGACCCAGCACGCCGCGCTTGCTGTCGGGAATATGTGCGTTGGCTTCGCCATCGGCGCCGAACACGTAGTGGTCGAACAGCGCCCGCCAGTGCCTGCGCTGGGCCGGCGGCAGCCCGCGCAGCGCGAGCAGCGACAGCATCAGGGCGTTCATCGGCGGGTCCATCCAGGCCGGCACCGGACGCCACCAGTAGTTCACCAGCACGTTGAAATCATCCAGCCCTTCCATGTGGTGCCACCACAGGGAAGGAATGAACACGGCATCACCGGGCCCCAGCTCGGCCACCTGGGCGCTGGCCATGGCCCGGGCAAAGCGCGGGAAGCGGTCCAGGTCCGGTTCGGCGAAGTCCACCAGGCTCACTGCCTGGCCGGCCGGGGTGAAATCCAGCGGGCCGACATACAGGTTGCCGATCTGATCGGGCGGAAACAGGGTGACCCGGCGGCGGCCGGCGGCGACGCAGGCCAGGTTGTCCGGCACGTCATGGTGGGCGGCGATGCGCGAGCGGTTGCCGATCCAGATGCTGGCCAGCGGTCCGTCCACGCCCAGCGCCAGCGGATTGTCCTGGCGGAAGCCAGGCAGGAAGCTGTCCAGCGTGGTCGAGGCCACGTAGATGGTGGGCGGTTCGGGCGTGCTGCGGTACTTGAGCAGCGTATCGAGCACCACCTTCAGCGCGATCTGCTCGCGGCGGAAGTTGAAGCCGCTCATGTCCGCGTTGTAGAAGATCCGCCCCTTTGCTGCGGGCGGCGCGGTCGTGGCGGTAACCGGCAGGGTGCCGTGGTCGTACTGCTTGAGGTGGGCGACCGCCGCATCGGCCGAGTCGCGGGCGGCGCCGACCATCGGCCAGTCCGCCACCAGCCCGCGGATCACCTTGGGCGTGGTCCAGCCCGGGAGAACCCCGGCCAGCCGGTGGCGGTCGAGGTCGCGCACTTCGTCGATCGGACCGGGCGTGGCAGGCATGGCAGGGTCGCTTGCAGGCGGTGGCGGTGTGGCGAGTGTAGACCCGCCACACCGCTGCTGCTCAGAACTTGTAGCGGACGCCGAACATGTAGCGCGGGCCGGTCTGGGTGGCGTAGCGCAGCATGTTGGTATGCCGTGCGTAGGTACGCATGGTCTCGTCGGTGAGGTTGATTGCCTCCAGGCTCAGCGACAGCTGCTCGCTGACCGCGTAGCTGATGTTGAGGTCGAGCTGGCCGTAATCATCGGTGTAGTTCGGGTTGGGACCCTGGCCGCCGATGCCGTTGAGGAACTTGTCGCGCCAGTTGTAGGCCGCACGGATCTGCCAGTTGTGCTTGTCGTAGAACGCCACCAGGTTGGCCGAATCGCTCAGGCCCACCATCGGGTACTGGTCGCCCAGGCTCTGGTTGTCGAAGGTCAGCCCCGACTTCACCTTGGTGTAGTTCGCCGCCAGGCCGAAGCCGGACTGGCCGAACAGGTGCTGCACCGCCACTTCCCAGCCATCGAGATGGTCCGAACGCTGGTTGGCCGGCAGGGTGATGTCGAAGCCGGCGATCGGATCGCCAGGCTGCCCGACGATGGTGCCGGTGAGCTGGCCGGCCGAGTTGGTGCCGGTGGCGGTCACGCCCGGTTGGCCGTTGAAGTTGGTGAAGATGTAATCGCGGATGCAGGGCATGTCGCTCACCCCGCAGCCGGCTGCCAGCGCTGCGTTCCAGTAGGCGCCACCCACCGGGGTGTGCAGGTTGCCGGTGTTCTCGCGGACGATGGTGTTGCTGATGAAGTTCTTGATGTTCTTGCGGAAGAAGCCGACCGAGGCGTAGCTGGATTCGCCGTAGTACCACTCCAGCGACAGGTCGAAGTTGTCCGACAGCAGCGGCTCCAGCGCCGGGTTGCCGCGCGACCCGCTGCCACCCTGGGTGCGCACGATGTCGGCCAGCGACTGCCCGCTCTGGATCTGGTCCCAGCCCGCGCGGCCCAGGCTGCGGCTGTAGCTGCCGCGCAGCGCCAGCGTATCGCTGATGTCCAGCTTCAGGTCCAGGTTGGGCAGCACGTAGTCGTACTTGCCGCTGTCGCTGATGAAGCCGCTTTCGCTGGCGTATTCGATGTTGAGCTCGTTCGCCGAACTCCAGCTGATCCCGTTGGGCACGCGCACCATCGCGGTGGAATCCACGTCGGTCTGCTCATAGCGCACGCCGACGGCCACGTTCAGCGGCATCGACCAGTCGAACGTGGTGCGGTACTGCAGGAACGCGCTCTTGGACTTCTCGTTGGTGCGGATGTCCTGCGAATACTCGGTGGGAGCCACGTAGCAGGTCGGGCAGGCCGGGTCGGACGCGGTGCCGACCTGGGCGGCGCGGTTGATCAGCCTGTCGAAGTCGAATACCAGGAACTGGCCGGTCAGGCGCGGATCGTCGTGTCCCGAGAACGCATCGAAGTACCTGGCCATGTCGTCGGCATACCAGATGCTGTCATCGTAGTCGGCCGGGGTACCCAGGCCGCCCCACGTATTGCGCTGCATGATCGCCGAGGCCGAACGGTTCTTGACGTCGGTGTAGCCCACGCCGAAGTCCAACGCGGAGTAGTCGGCGAACTGGAAGGTACCGCGGCCCTGGTACTGTTCCACCTCGGACTTGTTGTAGCTGTTCTGGAACACCGAGCCGGTGACCAGGGCATCGGCCGCCTGCACGCCGCCCGGCGGCAATGCGATGTTGATGATCGGCAGGTCACCGCTGTAGTCGACCGTGGTCTTGCCGCGCACGAACGCGGCAACCCCGAGCACGCCAGCCGAACCATACGGGCTGTCGGGCTGCGATTCGCCGGTGGAATGGTGGGCGTCGAAGTTCAGGGTCAACGCATCGTTGACTTCCCACTCCACGTTGAAGCCCAGCGAGTCCAGCGTGTTCTTCGTGGCCAGCTGCGCACCACCCATCGACACGTCCGAATTGACCATGTCTTCGCTGTAGATGATCGGCGCGGCGACCGGGCCGTTGGTCCAGATGCTGTCGCCGGGGCCGTAGTTGAACCACACCGACAGCTCACTGCGCTGCTGCTGCACCTTGTTTTCCACATAGGTGTAATCCAGCGTGGTGGTCACGTTGTCGACCGGCTTCCACTGCAGGGTGGCCTGGCCGTTGGTGCGCTGGCGCTGCACGCCGTTGACGTTGTAGGCGGTGTTCTGCGGGCGGCCGTACACGTCATCGGGGCCGGGACGGTTCTGGATGCGGTCCGCGTAGCCCTGGCCCGGCTGCGGCAGCACGCGCCAGTCAGTGGTGTTGTCGCCTTCGAACGTGGCCCAACCTTCGGCTACCGTGGCCTGGTTGAAGCCGGAATCGCGCTCCTGGTAGCTGCCGCTCAGCATCACGCCCACGCGACCATCGGCATAGGTGTCACTGAAGATGCCGGAGATCTCACCGGTGTACTTCGAACCCTGCAGCGTGCTGGGCAGGTTGTCGTTGGAGGTGTCGTTGACGGCCTTCAGGCCGACGCTCACCACCGGCGCCGATTCGAGCGGGCGCAGGGTCTTGACGTTGATCGTGGCACCGATGCCACCGGTCGGGTTGTCGGCACGGGTGGTCTTGAACACTTCCACCGCCGAGATCGACTCGGAGGCGATGTTGGCGAAATCGAACGAGCGCGAGCCGGACAGGCCGGCGCCGCCGTTGCCCAGGTTGGAGGCCGGCATCTGGCGGCCGTTGAGCAGCACCAGGTTGAAGTCCGGGCCGATGCCGCGCACGGTCACCTTGGAGCCTTCGCCGCTGGAGGTGCGGTCGATCGACACGCCGCTGATGCGCTGCAGCGATTCGGCCAGGTTGGTATCGGGGAACTTGCCGATGTCCTCGGCCACGATGCCGTCCACCACACCCTGGCTGTCGCGCTTGAGGTTCATGGACGAAGTGAGGCTGCCACGGATACCGGTGACCTGCACCGTATCAAGCGTGGCCGGATCCAGCCCTTCCGACGACGACGCAGCGCCGTCGCGGGTGGTGTCCTGGGCCCACGCCGGCCCGGCCAACACGGCGAGCAGCGCGGAAGTGAGCATTGCCTTGCGGGGTACGGCCTTGTACGTCTTCATTGCAGCTCCCTCCCCAGGGAAATCGGTAATGGCAGTCCTACGGCGTCTGACACGATTCAACAACGATGTGGGCGGATTGGGCCGATGCCTGACAGCGTTGTCAACAAACTGCCATGAAGCGCATCGTTCGCGGTGTCGCGCGTGGGTGTCCCTGTGTGTCCCGGGGCGGGTCGCTGTATACGCGCCAAACCCTGCAATGCGGGCCTTTCAGCCCTGTTTTGCCGGGACGTCACGCGCCCGATTCAGTCGGCCCTGCTCGTTGTGCAGTGCAGAACGAAACTGCGCGAAACCCGTTTGCGAGTGGGCGCCGGCCACTGTCGCATGTCCTGACCGGTTGTCTGACAGCGCTGGACAACAGGACGCCAAGCAGGTTCCATGTCTGGCCGCCGCATGGCTGGCATTCCCATCAGAAGGACAGGCAATGGACACTTCCACCGTGGTTCGCGGGCAGCACGTACAGAGCACACGCATGGCGCTGGCCGTGGTGACGGCGATCTTCTTCATGTGGGGCTTCATCACCTGCCTCAACGACATCCTGATTCCGCACCTCAAGGCTGCGTTCTCGCTGACCTGGGTGCAGGCCATGCTCATCCAGTTCACTTTCTTCGGCGCGTACTTCCTGATGTCGCTGCCGGCGGGCCGGCTGGTGGCTGCGGTGGGCTACAAGCGCGGCATCGTGGCCGGTCTTGCGATCGCCGGGGTCGGCGCGCTGCTGTTCTGGCCGGCGGCCGCGCTGCATGTATACGGGCTGTTCCTGGGCGCGCTGTTCGTGCTGGCCACCGGCATCACCGTGCTGCAGGTCGCGGCCAACCCGTATGTGGCGCTGCTGGGGCCGGAGCAGACCAGCTCGAGCCGGCTCACCCTGGCCCAGTCGATGAACGCGCTGGGCACCACCATCGCCCCGCTGTTCGGCGGCCTGCTGATCCTGGCGGCCGAACCGCGCAGCGCCGACCAGCTGGCGCTGCTGCCGCAGGCCGAAGCGCTGGCTTACCGCGCCGCTGAAGCACAATCAGTGCAGGTACCGTACTTCGGCCTGGCCATCGCCTTGTTCGTGCTGGCCGCGGCGATCTGGATGTTCCGCCTGCCCAGCATTGCCGGGGTGGAAGACAGCAAGGAGCAGGGCACGCTCGGTGCGGTGCTGCGCCACAAGCACCTGGCCTTCGGCGTGCTGGCGATCTTCTTCTACGTGGGCGCGGAAGTGTCCATCGGCAGCGTGCTGGTCAACTTCCTGTCCATGCCCGGCATCGGCGAAGGCCTGACCGAGCAGGAGGCCACGCGCTATGTGTCGCTGTACTGGGGCGGTGCGCTGGTCGGCCGCCTGGTCGGCACGTTCCTGCTGGCGCGCTTTGATCCGCGCCGCCTGCTCGGGCTGTTCGCGCTGGTGGTGATGGGGCTGCTGGCGGTGACCATGCTCGGCACCGGCGAGCTGGCGAAGTGGAGCGTGGTCAGCGTGGGCCTGTTCAATTCGATCATGTTCCCGACCATCTTCGCGCTCGCCATCGGCGGCCTGGGCCCGCTCACCGGGCAGGGCTCCAGCCTGCTGGTGATGGCGATCGTGGGCGGCGCGGTGGTTCCGCTGGCGGTAGGCTGGTTGGCCGACCACTACGGGCTGCAGGCTTCGTTCCTGCTGCCGATGCTGTGCTACCTGTTCATCGTGTTCTATGCATGGCGCGGGTCGCGCCGCTACGCCTGACCCTTCAACGGCGCCGGGGTGCGTGGGTGGATTCACGCACCAGCACCGCATGGTCCACGGTGACCATGCGGCCGGCCTTCGGCGAGCGGATGCGTTCGATCAGCTGTTCGGTGGCCAGCCGGCCCATCGTGTCGGTGGGCTGGCGCACGGTGGTCAGGGCCGGGTAGATGTGCCCGGCAATGGGCGTGTCATCGAAGCCGCACACGGAAAGGTCGCGCGGCACGCGCAGGCCGCGCTGGCCAGCCACCCGGAACACCGCGGCGGCCATGTCGTCGTTGGCCGCGAAGATCGCGGTCGGCGGCTCGGGCAGGTCCAGCAGCGCATTGGCCGCGTCGATGCCCGACTCGAACGAGAACTGGCCGTTCACCACCAGCGCCGGGTCGTACTCGATCCCGGCCTCGCGCAGTGCCTGGCGGTAGCCGGCCAGGCGCCACTGGCAGGCGCCATGTGCGCGCGGGCCCTTGATGTGGGCGATGCGACGGTGGCCCTGCGCGACCAGATGGCCGATCAGTTCCACCACTGCGGTGGTTTCGTCCATGCGCACGCCGATGCGCCCTTCGGGATGGCGCGGTGCGATGCTGGAAAACGGAATCTCGTTGTCTTCCAGGTACGCCAGCACCACCGCATCGTCGGTCAGCGGCGGGATCAGCACCACGCCATCGGGCCTCGAGTTCTCGAACAGTGCGGCGAGGTCGGGCAGGGTGCGCCGGCCGATGCCGACCGGCCCCAGGATCAGGTTGTAGTGGTTGGCATGACAGGCTTCCAGCATGCCGTTCTGGATTTCCATCAGGTAGTTGCGCGAGGGGTTGTTGTAGACCAGCGCCAGTGCATACGAGCGCTGCCCGGCCAGGCTGCGCGCCGACAGGTTCGGTTTGTATCCCAGCCGGGAGACCGCAGCGAGCACGCGGTCGCGCGTTTCCACCCGTACGTTCGGCTCGTTGTTGAGCACGCGCGATACGGTCTTGATCGAAACGCCCGCAATGGCGGCGACATCCTCGATACGACTACGCATGGTGCGATGGATCCTCCTGGAGAGCCCGGCCGGCCGCTGCCGATGGTAATGCGCCTGAGTCGTTTCGGGATTACCGAAGCAGGCGGATGGTGCCACGTTGCGGGGTATTCGTGCACGGTCCGGATTTCCATGCGGCGCTGCAACAGCAACTGCGGATTCTCTTCCCATTCGAAGACAGCAGGCCCAGCAATCACGGGGATGCCAGGACAACGCGCTCGCCAAGCAGTTGACAGGGCTACGCCCGGCTTATATGACAGCGCTGTCACCGGAAGCGCTGAAGCAGCCCGAGCCGGTCCATCATCCGCACATTTTCTTGGAGGTAGATGCACGTGAGCAGCGCCCGGAAGACTCTTCTTACCGTCTGTGTCCTGACGGCATTGGCCGCCCAAGCGCACGCCGCGCCCGCCGCCGAGCGCCTGCAGGACTGGCCGCAGGTGACCAGCGCGATCGCCTCCGACCCGGCCATCGAAAGCCGCGTGCGCAGCATCCTTGCGCAGATGACCCTGGCCCAGAAGGTCGGGCAGATGACCCAGCCGGAGATCAAGCAGATCACCCCGGAGCAGGTGCGTACCTACTACATCGGCTCGGTGCTCAACGGCGGTGGCTCGTGGCCGGGCATGGACAAGCACGCCAGCGTGGCCGACTGGGTGAAGCTGGCCGATGCCTACCACGCCGCCTCGCTGGCCACCGACGCACGCACCCCGGTGCCGGTGATCTGGGGCACCGATGCCGTGCACGGCCACAGCAATGTGTTCGGCGCCACGCTGTTCCCGCACAACATCGGCCTGGGCGCCACCCGCGATGCCGCGTTGATCGAGCGCATCGGCGCCGCCACCGGCAGCGCCACCCGTGCCACCGGCATCGGCTGGGTGTTCGCGCCCACGCTGGCCGTGGCACATGACCCGCGTTGGGGCCGCACCTACGAAAGCTTCTCGTCCGACCCATCCATCGTGCGCGAATACGCCACCGCCTACGTCAAGGGCGCGCAGGGCCGCTTCACCGGCGACGGCAACGTGGTGGCCACGGCCAAGCACTACATCGGCGATGGGGCCACCGACAACGGCCGCGACCAGGGCGAGGCCACGGTGGACAAGGCCACCATGATCAACGTGCACGGCCAGGGCTACTTCGGTGCGCTGGGCGAAGGCGTGCAGACGGTGATGGCCTCGTTCAACAGCTGGAACGACCGTGCCGGCGGCGTGGACTACGGCAAGATGCACGGCAGCCAGGCGCTGCTTACCGGCGCGCTGAAGGAAAAGATGGGTTTCGACGGCTTCGTCGTCTCCGACTGGAACGGCATCGCCCAGGTACCCGGCTGCCGCAACGACAGCTGCGCCCAGGCGATCAACGCCGGTATCGACATGGTGATGGTGCCCGACGACTGGAAGGCCTTCATCGCCAACACCATCGCCCAGGTGGAGAGCGGCGAGATTCCGATGGCGCGCATCGACGATGCGGTGACCCGCATCCTGCGCGTGAAGCTGCGTGCGGGCCTGTTCGAGCACAAGCCGTCCGACAGCCGCTTCGCGGGCGACGCCAACGCCGTGCAGCACCGCGAACTGGCACGCGAAGCCGTGCGCGAATCGCTGGTGCTGCTGAAGAACCAGGACAAGGTGCTGCCGCTCAAGCGCGATGCGCGCGTGCTGGTGGTGGGCAAGAGTGCCGACAGCCTGTCCGACCAGGCCGGGGGCTGGTCGCTGACCTGGCAGGGCACGGAGAACACGAACGCCGATTTCCCCAATGCCGATTCGGTGCTGGGTGCGCTGCGTGCCGAGCTGGGCACGCAGCAGGTGACCTACAGCGCCGATGCCAAGGGCATCGATGCGTCGGCGTTCGACGTGGTGGTCGCGGTGATCGGCGAAACGCCGTACGCCGAAACCAACGGCGACATCCTCGCCTCGGACACGGTCAGCCACAGCCGTGCGCAGCCGCAGGACCTGGCCGTGCTCAAGGCCGCCGCCGCCACCGGCAAGCCGCTGGTCACCGTGTACTTCTCCGGCCGCCCGATGTACACCAACGACCTGCTCAACCTGTCGCAGGCGTTCGTTGCCGCGTGGCTGCCGGGTACCGAAGGCAAGGGCATCACCGACGTGCTGGTGGCAGGCAAGGACGGCAGGCCCGCGCATGACTTCCACGGCCGGCTCAGCTTCCCGTGGCCGGGCTTGCCGTGCCCGGCACCGATCGACCGCCCGGACCCGAAGCGCCCGGACCTGTTCAAATTGGGCTATGGCCTGAGCTATGCCAAGCCCGCGCAGGTCGCGCGCCTTCCCGAAACCAACCCGGACCATTGCGGTGAAGTGACCACGCTGCCGATCTTCAACCGCGTCGATACCGCGCCGTTCTCGCTGCACATCGCCGCCGGCGGTGCCACCCAGCCACTCGGCAACGATCTCAACGCCAGCCTGCGCTGGCCCGCCGCCACGCCGGTGGCCGACGTGCGCACGGTGCAGATCAACACGCAGCAGGACGCACGCGAAGTGACCTGGCTGGCCCCCGCGCAGCTGATCGCGCGCAGCACATCGCGGCGCAACCTGGGCGCGCTGGCGCGCAGCAACGGCGCGTTGCAGTTCGACGTGATGGTGCAGCACCCGCCCGCCTCGCCGGTAACGGTGACCATGCAGTGCGGCACCGGCTGCGAGGGCGGGGTGGATATCGCCCCGGCGCTGGCAACGCTCACCGCGGGGCAGAAGCGCACCGTGACCATTCCGCTGGCCTGCTTCGCCAGCAAGGGCGTGGACCTGGGCGCGGTGGAAGCCCCGTTCGTGGTCAGCGCGGACAAGCCGTTCGCGGCGGCCTTCACCCAGGTGCGGGTGGCGACGAAGGCGGACAAGGCCGAGGGTGTGGTGGAGTGCCGGTGAAGCGGTAGGGGATGCATGGGCCGGCCAACGGCCGGCGCTACCACGCCAGGATGTGTCGGGTTTGCCGCGAAAATGGGAGTTGTTGCAGGGGATTCCCGCCGGGTGACGCGTAGCGTGTGAGCTACACGGGCGCGGGGGAATCGATGTGACGCTGATGCATGTTCTGGGTGGGCTGTCGCTGCTGATCCTGGTCGGGGTGGCGACCATGGTGCGGGCAGGGATCGGGTTCGAACACGGGGATGGGACGGCGGTGCAGGAGGGCGCCGCCGAGGTCGATGCAGTGGGCGTGGTGGAGCCGCCGCTGGAACCGGTGGCCTCGTTGGGGCCGCTGCAGTTCGGACCATTGCTGGATCGCATGCGGCCGTGAGGCGTGCCGACCAACGGTCGGCACCTACCGTCAGCCAGCGCCGATCGGTTGGGGTCCCCAGCCATGAAAAAGGCCCCGCAGTGCGGGGCCTTTTCCTGTTTCGATGTTGGCGCCGGTCAGCGCTTCATCGAACCGAAGAACTCGTCGTTGGACTTGGTGTTCTTCATCTTGTCGAGCAGGAACTCCATCGCGGCGATTTCGTCCATCGGGTGCAGCAGCTTGCGCAGGATCCAGATCTTCTGCAGCAGCTCCGGTTCGATCAACAGGTCTTCGCGGCGGGTGCCCGAACGGTTGATGTCGATGGCCGGGTACACGCGCTTTTCGGCGATACGACGGTTCAGGTGCACTTCGCTGTTGCCGGTGCCCTTGAACTCTTCGTAGATCACCTCGTCCATCTTGCTGCCGGTGTCGACCAGCGCGGTGGCGATGATGGTCAGGCTGCCGCCTTCTTCAACGTTACGGGCGGCACCGAAGAAGCGCTTCGGGCGGTGCAGGGCGTTGGCGTCCACACCACCGGTGAGCACCTTGCCGGAGCTGGGCACCACGTTGTTGTAGGCGCGTGCCAGGCGGGTGATCGAGTCGAGCAGGATCACCACGTCCTTCTTGTGTTCCACCAGGCGCTTGGCGCGCTCGATCACCATTTCGGCAACCTGCACGTGGCGCGCGGCCGGTTCGTCGAAGGTGGAGCTGATGACTTCGCCGCGCACGGTGCGCTGCATTTCGGTCACTTCTTCCGGACGCTCGTCGATGAGCAGCACGATCATGTGCACGTCCGGGTGGTTGGTGGTGATCGCCGTCGCCACCTGCTGCATCAGCATGGTCTTACCGGCCTTGGGCGGGGAGACGATCAGCGCACGCTGACCCTTACCCTGCGGTGCCATCAGATCCATGATGCGGCCGGTGATGTCTTCGGACGAACCGTTGCCACGTTCCAGGGTGAAGCGCTTGCGCGGGAACAGCGGGGTGAGGTTCTCGAACAGCACCTTGTTCTTGGACGCTTCCAGCGGCTCACCGTTGATGGTGTCCACGATCGACAGCGCGAAGTAGCGCTCGCCGTCCTTCGGGAAGCGGATGCGGCCGGACAGGTGGTCGCCGGTGCGCAGGTTGAAGCGGCGGATCTGGCTGGGCGAAATGTAGGTATCGTCCGGGCCGGCCAGGTAGCTGGCTTCAGCCGCGCGCAGGAAGCCGAAGCCGTCCGGCAGGATTTCCAGCACGCCGTCGGCAGCCACGCCGTCGCCATGGCGGGTGAGCACCTTGAGCAGGGCGAAGATCACGTCCTGCTTGCGGGCGCGGGCCACGCCTTCGGAGATCTGCAGCTGCTCGGCGATTTCCAGCAGCTTCTGGGCCGGCATGCGCTTGAGGTCGCTCAGCGAATAGACCGGGAAGCCCTCGGGCACGTTGGCCTGCTGGCTGCGCACGAACGGCTGCTGTTCGCCATTGTCCTGCGGCATGCCGTCGTCGCGGAAGCCACCACCACCACCGCCGCGATTGCGGTCGCGGTCACGCCGATTGCGGAAACGGTCACGGCGGTTGCCCTGGCCTTGGTTCTGGCCCTGGCCCTGGCCCTGGTTCTGACCCTGCTGGTACGGGTTCTGGCCGCCCTGCGGGTTGTTGTTGCTGTTGTTGTTGCGCTGGCCGCCGTCGGCGGCGTCCTGGCCACCGCCCTGCGGGGCCGGGGCATCGCCGCCGGAAGCGGCCGGTGCCTGGGGGGCCTGCTGCGGCGCTGCCGGTGCAGCCGGCGCCGGCGCGGCGGGCGCGGCAGCCAGGGGCAGGGCGTTCTGTTCGGGGGAAGACCCGGTGTCGGCGCTGCTGGCAGCGGCCTTGGCGACGCGCGGCTTGCGCACGCGCTTCTCGGCGGGCGCGTCGGCGCTCCCGGGTTCGGAAGTAGTGATATCGGACAAGTGCTGAATTCCTCGCTGGAAGGTGCGAGCGCCCGGCAGGGGCGGCGAACGTTGGGAAGGGATTCTGGAAAGAAACGTCGTCCAGAAGATGCGGCGCGCGAATGCGGCCGGATATGCCGACACTAACACCGGCTCGCGGCAGCGCGCAAGCCGGGTGGGGCAGGGTCATTCATGCGGGCGTGGGGCCCGCGGGGCAGCCGGGGTGGCCGGCTGCCGGGTGGCTCAGGCCAGGGCCTTGTCGAGCAGGCCGGCCAGCTGGGCCTTGCCGACGGCACCGATCTGCTCGCCAACCTTCTCACCGCCCTTGAACACCACCAGGTACGGGATCGAGCGCACATGGTACTTGGCCGCCAGTGCGCGGTTGTTGTCCACGTTGACCTTCACGACCTTGGCGCGGCCCTGGTAGGCGTCGGCCAGCTCGTCGAGGGCCGGGGCGATCATCTTGCAGGGACCACACCATTCGGCCCAGAAATCGACCAGGACCGGTTCCTTGGAATTCAGCACGGCGCTATCGAAGTCGGCATCGCCGACATGTACAACCTTGTCGCTCATCTTGGTCTCTCGTTTTGGAGTGCACCCGGCAGGGCCGGAGGGGTTGAACCTGGACAGGGCTGGGGGCCTGGTCCGCGTCTGCTGCCTCGTGGCCGCGGGTGCGGCCAGCGGTGCGTCCGATGGATGCCTGGACGCTCACGGCCGGCAGTGTACCCCTATCGTCGCGAGGCGGCAGACACCGGTTGGAAAGAATCATCCTGTGACCGTCATCGCGCTTTGCCGGGGCAGGCGGGAACGATATGCGGGTGGGGCTCTGGCGGTTCCAGCCCCCTGGATCCGGGCGTTCAACTGGGGGTGGGGGCCGTGAAAGGCCGCCACGCAGGGCGTGGCGCTACGGCTGGCCGGGGCGTCGCATGGGGGTCTGCGACGGCCTCCCCCGGTTTGCCGGCCGCTTTGCGTTAAACTGGCCCACTGTGCGGCGCCCCGGGACCGGTTCGGTCCGGCCTCCGCCTTCCCAGGCGCAGGGCCCAATGGCGACGGTGCCCCCCAAGATTGCAAGCCACCCGCATCTCTGTCGGCTGGCCTTACCAAGACGGACTCATGAGCGACAAACCGCTGACCGATTTGACCTTCTCCTCCTTCGAGCTGCATCCGGCCCTGCAGGCTGGCCTTGAAGGCGCTGGTTTTACCCGCTGCACCCCGATCCAGGCGCTGACCCTGCCCGTGGCACTGCCCGGCGGCGATGTCGCCGGCCAGGCCCAGACCGGTACCGGCAAGACGCTGGCGTTCCTGGTGGCCGTGGTGAACCGGCTGCTGACCCGCCCGGCGCTGGCCGACCGCAAGCCGGAAGACCCGCGCGCGCTGATCCTGGCGCCCACCCGCGAACTGGCCATCCAGATCCACAAGGATGCGGTGAAGTTCGGCTCGGATCTCGGCCTGCGCTTTGCGCTGGTCTACGGCGGCGTGGATTACGACAAGCAGCGCGAACTGCTGCAGCAGGGCGTGGACGTGATCATCGCCACCCCGGGCCGCCTGATCGATTACGTCAAGCAGCACAAGGTGGTCTCGCTGCACGCCTGCGAAATCTGCGTGCTCGACGAAGCCGACCGCATGTTCGACCTGGGCTTCATCAAGGACATCCGCTTCCTGCTGCGCCGCATGCCCGAGCGCACCACCCGGCAGACCCTGCTGTTCAGCGCCACGCTCAGCCACCGCGTACTGGAGCTGGCCTATGAGCACATGAACGAGCCGCAGAAGCTGGTGGTGGAAAGCGAATCGATCACCGCCGCGCGCGTGCGCCAGCGCATCTACTTCCCGGCCGACGAAGAGAAGATCCCGCTGTTGCTGGGCCTGCTCTCGCGCAGCGAAGGCGCGCGCACCATGGTGTTCGTCAACACCAAGGTGTTCGTGGAGCGCGTGGCGCGCTCGCTGGAGAAGGCCGGCTACCGCGTCGGCGTGCTCTCCGGCGATGTGCCGCAGAAGAAGCGCGAGAGCCTGCTCAACCGCTTCCAGAAGGGCCAGCTGGAAATCCTGGTGGCCACCGATGTTGCCGCGCGCGGCCTGCACATCGACGGCATCAAGTACGTTTACAACTACGACCTGCCGTTCGACGCCGAAGATTACGTGCACCGCATCGGCCGTACCGCCCGCCTGGGCGAGGAAGGCGATGCGATCAGCTTCGCCTGCGAACGCTACGCGATGGGCCTGCCGGATATCGAGGCCTACATCGAGCAGAAGATCCCGGTGGAAGCGGTCACCAGCGAAATCCTGACCGCGCTGCCGCGTCCGGAACGCGCACCGGCCGCGCCGGGCGAGGAAGGCGACGAGAACGAAAGCGTCGGCCAGATCTTCCGCGAAGCGCGCGAAGCCCGCGCCGCAGAGGAAGAGCGTCGCGGCGGCGGTCGGTCGTCCAGCGGCAGCCGTTCCGGCGGTGGCCGTGGCGAGCGCAGTGGTGAGCGCAGCGGCGAACGCCGTCCGCGTGGCCCGCGCAAGCCGCGCGTGGAAGGCGAGCAGCCCGCTGTGGCCGTGGAAGGCGCCGCACCGGTGGAGGCTGCAAAGCCTGCCCAGGCACCGCGCCCGCCGCGCGCCGAAGGTGCGCCGGAAGGTGCGGCCGAGGGCGAGCGTGCACCGCGCAAGCGCCGCCGCCGTCGCCACGGTCGTCCGGTGGAAGGTGCCGAGGGTGCCGCGCAGTCGGTCACGCCGGTGCAGGTCACCGCCAAGCCGATGCGCAACACCGCGCCGGCCGCCGACCCGGGTGCAGGCTTCCTGACCCGCATCGGCCGCAAGATCCGCCGGATGCTTTCAGGGGCGTAACGACCAACGGTCGTTACCTACCGCGTAGCCCCCCACCGTTGGTGGGGCGGCATTCCAAAACCGATCAACGGTAGCGCCCGGCCGGTGGCCGGGCGACACGCCGTTCCCACGCCGCCATCCTCCTCCTGCATAATCGGAGGAATGAGCGTCCTGCGTTTTGACAATGTCAGCAAACACTATGCGGGCGGCCACCAGGCTCTGGTGGACGTCAGCTTCGATGTCGCACCCGGTGAAATGCTGTTCGTGACCGGGCACTCCGGCGCCGGCAAGAGCACCCTGCTCAAGTTGATCCACCTCGACGAACGGCCCAGCCGTGGCGCGGTGGTGTTCGACGAGCGCAACCTGCTCAAGGTGCGCGGCGGCGATATCCCGCACCACCGTCGCGCGGTGGGTGCGGTCTACCAGGACCACCGCCTGCTGATGGACCGCAGCATTGCCGAAAACGTGGCCCTGCCGCTGATCCTGCGCGGTACCCGGCGGGGCGATATCGGCAAGCGCGTGCGTTCGGTGCTCGAGCGCATGGGCCTTGGCCATCGGGAAAAGGCGCTGCCGTCTCAGCTGTCGGCGGGTGAGCAGCAGCGCGTGGGCATCGCCCGCGCGATCGTCGGCGAGCCCAAGCTGCTGGTGGCCGACGAACCCACCGGCAACCTCGATCCGACCCTGGCCGCTGAAATCATGGCGCTGTTCGCCGAACTGCCCGAGCGCGGCACCAGCGTGCTGGTGGTCAGCCATGATCTGGCGCTGCTGCGCGCCATGCGCAAGCGCGTGCTGATCCTGGACCACGGCAAGCTCATTGACGACATCTCGCCGCAGGACCTGGCCGAATGAGTACCGCCACCAACAAGGAAGCCGCGGCGCCGTCGCGCCTGGGCGTGTGGCTGCACCACCACGGCCACAGCGTGGTGTTCAGCCTGGGCCGTGCCTGGCGCAAGCCGTGGGCCACGCTGTTGACCGTGATGGTGATGGCGCTCGCCCTGGCCCTGCCGCTGGGGCTGTCGATCGCGCTTGACAACCTCAAGCATTTCGCCGGCAGCGTGCAGCAGTCGCGCGACATCAACCTGTTCCTGAAGACCGACGTCGACGCCGCCGCCGCCCGTCAGGTCGCCGACACGCTGCGCGGTCGCGCCGATGTGGCCGGGGTGACCCTGCGCTCGCCGGACGAAGGCCTGGCCGAGCTGCGCGACAGCGCCGGGCTGGGCGAAGCCATCGATGCGCTGCACGACAACCCGTTGCCATCGCTGCTGATCATCACCCCGGCCAACGGTACAGACGACGCACGCCTGGCGCAGTCGCTGGAAGGCATGCCGCAGGCCGATCTGGTCCAGCACGATGCGCTGTGGCGCAAGCGCCTGGATGCCTGGCTGGGCTTCGGCACGCGCCTGGTGCAGGTGCTGTCGGTGCTGCTGGGCTTGGGCGCGGCGCTGGTGGTCGGCAACACGGTGCGGCTGGATATCCAGGCGCGCCGCGATGAAATCGGCGTGCTGCAGCTGCTGGGCGCCAGCGATGGGTTCATCCGCCGCCCGTTCCTTTACCTGGGCGCGTGGTACGGGCTGGGTGCCGGTGCGCTGGCCCTGGCGCTGGTCGGTGGGGCCGGGCTCGCGCTGCGCCCGCCACTGGCCGCGCTGTCGCAGAGCTATGCCAGCCCCTTCGTGCTGCATGGGCTGGACCTGTTGCATTCTTCGCTCGTGCTGGTCGGCACTGTCGTGCTGGGCTGGCTGGGCGCGTGGCTGGTGACGGGGCATTTCCTGCGCCAGACCCGTCCGACCGAAACCTGAGGCCTGCCCTGCATGCGTCCGCAAGTACTGAAGCACCTGGTCGACGACGCACCACGCGTCATGGTGGTCGATGGTTCCAAGCTGGTCCGCAAGCTCATCGCCGACGTGTTGCAGCGCGAGCTGCCGGCGGTCGAGGTGGTGGGCTGCGCCAGCATTGAAGATGCGCGCATGGCGTTGGCCGCCGGTCCGGTCAACCTGGTCACCACCTCGCTGACGCTCAGTGATGGCGATGGCCTGGACCTGGCCCGGCTGGTACGCGAAACCGCCGGGCAGGCCTACGTGCCGGTGATCGTGGTTTCCGGTGATGCCCAGCAGCACCTTGAGCAGCGCCGTTTCACCGATTACGTCACCGATTATTTCGACAAGGCGCTGGGCCATGAAGCCCTGGCGACTTTCATCCGTGGCTATGTGCAGCCGGAAACCATTCCCGGCGCCACCATCCTGTACGTGGAAGACAGCCGCGTGGTCGCCGAAGCGACCAAGCGCATGCTCGAACGGCAGAGCCTGAACGTGCTGCACGTGATGACCGCCGAAGAGGCGTTCGCACTGCTCACCGCCGAATCGCTGGGGCGCAGCAGCCACCGCATCGACCTGGTGCTTACCGACGTCACCCTGAAGGGCGAGCTGAGTGGGCTGGATGTGGTCGAGCGCGTGCGCGTGGACTTCGGCTACGGCAAGCGGCGCCTGCCGGTGCTGGTGATGACCGGCGACGGCAACCCGCTCAACCAGTCCGGGCTGCTGCAGGCCGGCGCCAACGACCTGGTGCAGAAGCCGATCGAAGAGCGCCTGCTGGTCACCAAGGTGCTGTTCCAGCTGCGCCTGTCACGCCTCAACGACAAACCCCTGGTGCGATGAACGACGACGTACACCCGACCATCCAGCTTGAACCGAGCTGGAAGGCGCGTATTGGCGATTACCTGCTGCGCCCCGAAATGCGCGACCTGGCGGCCTTCCTGCGCCAGCGCAAGGCGGCCGGCGCGCACGTGTTCCCGCCAGGCCCACAGATCTTTGCCGCGTTCGACGCCACCCCGTTCGACCAGGTCAAGGTAGTCATCCTGGGCCAGGACCCGTACCACGGTGCGGGCCAGGCCCATGGCCTGAGCTTCTCGGTGATGCCCGGCGTGCCGGTGCCGCCGTCGCTGTTGAACATGTACAAGGAACTGGAAGCCGACCTCGGCCTGCCACGCCCCGACCATGGCTGCCTGCTGCCGTGGGCCCGCCGTGGCGTGCTGCTGCTCAACGCGGTGCTGACCGTCGAAGAGGGGCAGGCCGGCTCCCACCAGAAACGCGGCTGGGAAGGCTTCACCGACCACGTCGTGGATACCCTCAACCGCGAGCGCGAGGGCCTGGTGTTCCTGCTGTGGGGCAGCTACGCCCAGCAGAAGGGCAAGGTGATCGATACCGGCCGCCACCGCGTGCTCAAGGCACCGCATCCATCGCCGTTGTCGGCGCATCGCGGTTTCCTGGGATGCCGACACTTCTCGTCGGCCAACCAGTACCTGGAGCGACGGGGCCTGGGCGGCATCGACTGGTCGTTGCCGCCGATGTCGGCGTAACGACCAACAGTCGTTACCTACCGTCGTTGTCTACACACCCAGCATTTCGATGATGGATTGCGCCACCTGCCGCTTGCGCGGCGGCAGGCGCCGGAACAGCGACAGGATGTTGCCCTCCAGGTCGTTGCGCGCGTAATCGGCGGTGGGCGCCGCGGCGCTCAACTCGCCGCCATCGGCCTTGCCGCAGCCCCGCCCGGTGGCCAGCCACTCGAAACGCACCTGCGTCACCACCGCAATGCGGGCCAGGTGCTCGACGCTCGGATGCGTGCCCTCTTTTCTTTCCCATTGCGCTACCGCACTTCTTTTCACGCCAGTTTCATTCGCGAGTTGCGTTTGCGACAGCCCTGCACTGGTCCGCGCCCCACGGATCCGGTCTGACATCGTGAGCATGGCAATCCCCTTCCCGTTCCTTGAGTGGTGGATGGTTATCGATACTAACGAGACAGCAATTCTTTCAACAGAATGTACAGAATCGCTGTCCGTCGTTGGCACCGCAGGGTTACCCATCCGTAAAACCCGCAGCGACAGCCAAACTTCCCTCAGTAAAACTACTGGCCGGTTTGACGATTGTCGCCCGTCCACGTAGTTAATCCTCCATGCCGGCCAGAAAGTCCGCCGGCAGAATCTGAACGAGACAGGCCAGCACCCGGTCACCCATGGTAGGCATTTTCCTACCCGGGATGGAGTGCTGCGGCCACGACCGGGGGATGGCCGATGGATAATGTTTCAGGTGTGAAAAGGGTGTTAGTGCGGTTCAGGATTGTCAGTATCTCCGCATTAATTGTGATGGGGCTCGCGTTATCCAGCATTTTCACTGTCGCAAATGCCCAGGACGCGTGCACGGCAAATGGCGCCTGTGTTTCTGCTGGTCCGCGACTTGCGCAGGTGGACAGCACCCAGAGTCCGGTCCTGAATCTGCTTTTCACGACGCTTTTGCCCGGAACGAATATCAATATCACCGCAGTGGACTGGAACCACATCGCCGGTGCCGATGTGAATCTCAATGCCCTGCTGACCCGCCTCAACGGGGGTGTCGCGGTCAGCGACCCCAGCCAGGTGCTCAACGCCAACATCACCCTGGGCCAGCTGCAGGCCGCGCTGGTTTCAGTGCTCCAGGCTGACGGCAACACGCTGGCCGCCAACGCACTCAACCTGCTTACGCCATCGCTCAGCGGCCTGACCGGCAACATCCGCCTGGCCGACCTGCTGCAGGTGAGCCTGCCGCCCGGCTCGCTGGCCAACGTCAACCTGGACGTACTGGACCTGATCACCGGTGGCGTGCAGCTGTACAACTTCCGCAACGTGGTGACCACGCCCACGCCGATCACCCTGACCACCGCGCAGCTCGCGCCGCTGGGTCTCGGCGGCCTGGCCAACGTCCGCGTCTGGGCGCAGGTGGTCGAGCCGCCGGTGTACAACTGCGGCCCGGTCGGCACCGGCTTCCACAGCGCCGCGATCCGCCTCAAATTCGATTTCGACGTCGCACAGGGGCTGAACATCGCACCGCTGGTGTCCGCGTTGAATGGGCTCAACGTCGGTGGCCTGGTCTCGCTGGCCGGCACCAGCATCACCGCCTCGCTGCTGCATCTGTCCGTGTATGCCGATGTCGCCCGCGCCGAAGGCACCATCAACGCGGTCAACCTGGCCAGCAACGCGGTGACCCTGCAGGCACGGCCGGGCCTGGTCAACCTGTACATCGGCACCATCAGCGACGCGGTGTTCTTCAACCGCAGCGCCGTGCTCACCCCCGCCAGCGTGACCCCGATCAGCGCCACGTCGCTTGCGGTCACGGTGGGCGTGAACCTGCTCAGCGGTCTGAAAGTGGCGGATGTCGATGTGCCGCTGACCGTGTCCCTGCGTGCTGTGGCCACCGGCACCCCATCCACCCAGTCCGTGGTGTTCAACGGTCCCTATCCACAGACACGCACTTTGAGCAGCGGCACGGTGACCGCCACGGCACTGGTCACCTCGCTGGTCAACTCGCTCGAAATCCAGATCACCAGCGGCACGCCGGTGGTACGGCTTGTCAACAACCTCATCCAGTTGCCGTTGCCGGTGAACAGCATCGTCAACGCCATCATTCCTGCGTTGCTGACGCCGTTGCGCGGCGTGATCAACACCGTCATCGCACCGGTCCTGAGCGCCGTGCTTGGCGGCGTGGTGGACAACCTGCTGGGCCTGCTCGGCATCCGCATCGGCCAGGCCGTATTCACCGTCGAAAGCATCTCGCAGAGCTGCGCGGCCACCGTGCAGCTGGTCAAGACGCTGGCACCCACCACCGACCCCGGACTGTTCAACCTCAGTGTCGCCCAGGGCGCGACGGTACTGGCCAGCGTGGCCAATGTCGGCAACAACGGCGCCACCACCGCGGTGGTCACCACGCCCGGCACGGTCTACACCCTGGCTGAAACCGCAGGCACCGCCACGGTGCTTGCGCGTTACGCCAGCACCTGGGAGTGCAAGGACCAGGCCGGCACCACGCTGACCAGCGGTACCGGGCAGAACTTCAATTTCACCTCGCCGGCATTGTCGGCGCAGCCGCTCAACGTGGTGTGCCGCATCACCAACCGCACGCGCCAGGCCGATCTGTCGATCACCAAGTCCGATGGCAGCGGTTCCTATACCCCCGGCGGAACCGCCAGCTACGTCATCACCGTCAGCAATGCCGGGCCAGATCCGGTCACGGCGGCGCAGGTGACCGACACCTTGCCGGCCGGCGCCACGCTGAGCGCGCCATGGAGCTGCATCGCGTCGGCGGGAAGCGTCTGCAGCGCCGCCAGTGGCGGTGCGGCGGGAACCAATGGGGTGAGCCTGGGTGTGGACCTGATCAACGGCGGGCAGGCAACGATCACCGTGCCGGTGATCTTCAGCGCCGACCCTGCCGCGTACTAGCCGTATCCACCCGGCGCGCCCGGTGGCGCGCCGACAGCAACGTCGCAACACGTGGTGCGCGGCCGAATGCCTGCGCGCTGCTTTCGAGGATTCCTGCATGTCGACCGCCAGCGCCCGACGCTTCCTTTCCCAGCTCGCTGAAAGCTGCCTGCGCGCCCGCGCGCTGCCGCTGGCCGGCATCCTGCTGACGACCCTGGCCGCGAGCGGTGCGCAGGCGCAGGCCTACCGCAATCCGCTGGTGAACACCGCCACGGTCGCCGCACCGGCCGACATCTCCGATCCCACCCCGGGCAACAACACCAGCAGCGACAGCAACACGCTGGCCGCCAGCGCGCAGCTGAGCGTGATCAAGACCATCACCACGCCCACGCCGGTCGCCGCCGGCGGCGCGGTGCAGTACCGCATCGAGCTGCGCAACCAGGGGCCGTCGCAGGCGGTGGGGGCCACGCTGGTCGACAGCGTGCCGGCGCAGCTGACCGCAGTGAGCTGGACCTGCGCGGTGGTCTCGCCCAGCACGCAGTGTGCGGCGGCATCGGGCACCGGCAGCGTCAACATCGGCGTCAACGTCGGCGTCGGTGAAGTCCTGGTGGTGCTGGTCAACGGCACCGCGCCGACCACAACGCCGGCCACCATCGCCGCCAACGTGGCCACCATCACCCCGCCGCTGGGCACCACCGACCCGACCCCGGGCGACAACACCGCCACCACCCCCACCATTCCCGTGCAGGCCGCAGCGCTGCTTGCCAACGACGACGACTTCCGCGCCGCGCCGTTGCCGCCGGGTGCCGGTGGCACCACCGCCAGCGTGTTGACCAACGACACCCTCAACGGCGTCCCGGTCGTGGCCGCCAACATGGTGCTGTCGCTGACCAGTGCGCCGTCGGGTTACAGCATTGCCGCCGATGGCACCGTCAACGTGCCGGCCACCGCCGCCGCCGGCCCGGTGACCTTGACCTACCAGCTGTGCGAACAGGCATCGCCGGCCAACTGCGATACCGCCAACGTGCTGCTGGTGGTCGGGCCCAATGCCGTGGACGACAGCTACGCCGTGCAGGCTGGCGCGCAGCTGGTCGCCAACGTGCGCGACAACGACAACTACGTGGTCGACTCCACCTTCACCCAGACCGGCACCGCGCCTACCCAGGGTACCCTGCAGCTGCTCGGCGATGGCAGCTTCACCTACACCGCCAATGCAGGCGCGACCGGCACCGACACCTTCAGCTACCAGTTGTGCCTGCCCGCGCCCAATGGCGCCGCGTGCGATACCGCCACGGTCACGCTGAACATCAACGCCAGCGTCATCGACGCGGTGGCCGATGACTTCACCGCAACCCCGGTGCCGGCACAGAGCGGCGGCACGCTGGCCACCAGCGTGCTGGCCAACGACACCTTCGACGGCAATCCGGTCGTCGCGGCCAATCTGACCACTACGCTGATCACCGCTCCGGCCGGCTACGTGATGGACGCCGGCGGCTTCATCACCGTGCCTGCAGGCACCGCTGCCGGCGCGGTGACCCTGGCCTACCGCATCTGCCTCACCAGCGCGCCGACCCTCTGCGATACCGCCAACGTGCAGCTGGTGGTCGGGCCCGATGCGGTGGACGATGCCGTGACCACACCCGGGGCAGGGCAACCGGCGCTGGGTAACGTGGGCACCAACGACATTGCCGCGCCCGGCGCAGCCTTCTCGCTGGTCACCCCGGCCACCCAGGGCACTGCCGTCATCGGCGGCGATGGCGCCTTCACCTACACCCCCAACGCGGGCGCTGCCGGTACCGACACCTTCAGCTACCAGGTCTGCCTGCCTGCACCGAATGGCACTGTCTGCGATACCGCGATCGTTACCGTGACGCTCGGCGCGAACGCGCTGCTGGCCAACGACGACACCTTCGCCACCGCCATCCCGGGCGCCGGCGGCACCACGCCCAGCGTGCTGGGCAATGACACCCTCAATGGCAGCGCCGTGGTGCCGGGGACGGTGACCGCGACCCTGCTGTCGACCACGCCGGGATACACCCTGGACCCGACCAGCGGCACCATCGCCGTCGCCGCCAACATTCCGTCGGGCCTGGTCACGCTCAGCTACCGGCTCTGCGAAGTCGCCGTGCCGGCCAACTGCGACGACGCCGACGTCCAGCTGCTGGTCGCGCCTACTGCGCTGGCCGATACCTTCAACGTGCAGGCCGGGCAGTCGGTGAACGGTTCGATCGCGACCAATGACAACGCACCGGTCGGTTCGGAGTATTTCGCCATTACCGCGCCCACGCTGGGCACCATCGATCTTGCCGGCAACGGCACGCTCACCTACACCGCCAACCCGGGAACCAGCGGCACCGACACCTTCGACTACCGCGTCTGCCTGCCGGCGCCGAACGGTGGCACCTGCGCGACGGCCACGGTGAGCGTGATCATCGCGGCCAACACGATCGACGCGGTTGACGATGTGTTCACCGCCCCGGTGATTTCGCCGGTCACCGGCGGGAGCACCGCCAGCGTGCTGGGCAACGACACCTTCAATGCCGCCCCGGTCACCGCCGCCCCGGTCACCGCCGCCCAGGTCACCCTGAGCCTGGTCAACGCGCCGCCATCGGGCTTCACCATCACCAGCGCCGGGGTCATCAACGTGCCCGCCGGTGCCGCCGCCGGTGCAGTCAGCCTCACCTACGAGCTGTGCGAAGCCGGCGCGGGCAGCAACTGCGATACCGCACAGGTGGCCCTGCTGATCGCCCCGGCGGCTGCCGACGACACCTACACCACGCCGGCCGGGCAACCGCTGGTGGGCGACGTCAGCATCAACGACAACGCACCGGCCGGCGCGGGCTATACCCTGCTCACGCCGCCCGCCGCAGGCACCTTCACCCTGCAGCCCAACGGCAGCTTCACTTACACGCCGGCTGCCGCCGGCCCGCAGACCGCGCAGTACCAGGTGTGCCTGCCTGCGCCGGACGCCACCACCTGCGCCACCGGCACGGTGAACATCACCGTGGTCGCCAACACCCTCGACGCGCTGGACGACAACTTCCGCGCACCGGTGTTCGCGCCGGGCGTGGGCGGCACCACGCCCAGCGTGCTGGGCAACGACACCTTCAACGGGGCCGCCGCCAATCCGCTGCAGGTCACGGTGAACCTGGTGGGCGCACCGGCCGGCTTCAGCATCGATGGTGCCGGTGTCATCACCGTGGCCGGGTTCGCCCCGGCTGGCGCCACCACGCTCAGCTATGCCCTGTGCGAACTCGGCTCCACGACCAACTGCGACACGGCCGACGTACAGGTGCTGATCGCGCCGGATGCGGCCGATGACACGGCCAGCGTCACCGGCACCCAGCCGGGCAGCTTCAACCTGGCCGCCAATGACAATGTGCCCGCCGGTGCCACCTTCACGGTGACCCAGCTGCCGACCAAGGGCGTTGCCGTGCTCGCGGTCGATGGCACCCTGCAGTACACCGCCAACGCCGGGCAGAGCGGCGCGGACACGCTCATCTACCAGGTGTGCCTGCCGGCACCGGACGGCGCCACCTGCGATACCGCACAGGTCGCGATCACCATTGCCGCGGGTGCCCTGGTGGCGGTCAACGACGACTACAGCGCCAGCCCGATCCCGCCCACCGGCGGCAGTACGCCCAGCGTGCTGCTCAACGACACCTTCAACGGCGTGGCCATCGTGCCGGGCACCACGCCGGTCACCGCCTCGCTCACCACGCTGGCCTCGGGCTACAGCATGGCCGCCAACGGTGTGATCTCCGTGGCCGCCGGCACGCTGCCGGGTTCCATCGCCCTGAACTACCAGGTCTGCGAAACCGCGCTGCCCAGCAACTGCGCCA
The DNA here is from genome assembly GCF_019091045.1 of Stenotrophomonas sp. GbtcB23. Taxonomy (NCBI): domain Bacteria; kingdom Pseudomonadati; phylum Pseudomonadota; class Gammaproteobacteria; order Lysobacterales; family Lysobacteraceae; genus Stenotrophomonas; species Stenotrophomonas sp. GbtcB23. The sequence continues at coordinate 63,640 of NZ_JAGXKC010000016.1, forward strand.
CGGCCACCGCCGTGGTGGTGATGAGCCCCGACGCGGTCAACGACGTGCTGCCGGCGGCCGCCGGCGCCACCACCGTGCTCAACGTGCTGGCCAACGATGTGGCGCCGCTTACCCCGGTGCTCAGCGTGACCACCGCCCCGACCCGCGGCAACGTGGTCGTCAACGGCGACGGCACGCTCAGCTACACGCCCACGGGTGCGTTTGTCGGACCCGATGCCTTCACCTACCAGCTGTGCCTGCCGGCCCCGCATGGCAGCGTGTGCGATACCGCCACGGTGGCGCTCACGGTGACGGCGACGACGGTCACCGCGACAAACGACGACTTCACCGCGTCGCCGATCCCGCCGGCGGCGGGCGGCAGTACCGCCAGCGTGCTGCTCAACGATACGTTCAATGGCGCGCCGATCGTGCCGGGCACCACCCCGGTGACCGCCACGCTGATCAGTCCGGTTACCGGCTACACGATGGCCGCCAACGGCGTGGTCAGCGTGGCGCCAGGCACCACGCCTGCCGCGGTGACCCTGAGCTACCAGGTGTGCGAGACCGCGCTGCCGACCAACTGCGCAGCCGCCACCGCGCTCGTTGCGGTCAGCCCGGACGCGACCGATGACACGCTGCCGGCTACCGCCGGCACCGCCAACGTGCTCAACGTGCTTGCCAACGACAGCGCACCGCTGAACCCGGTGGTCACCGTTGTCGGCGCGCCCGCGAACGGCACGGCGGTGGCCAACGGCGACGGCAGCATCACCTACACCCCGGCCGGCGCCTACACCGGTCCTGACAGCTTCACGTACCAGGTGTGCCTCCCGGCGCCGGGTGCCGGAGTGTGTGACACCGCCACGGTGTCGCTGACCGTGAGCGCCACCACGCTCACCGCGACCAACGATGACTTCACCGCCACGCCCATCGCGCCGGCGACCGGTGGCAGCACCACCAGCGTGCTGCTGAACGACACCTTCAACGGTGCACCGATCATTCCCGGTACCACGGCGGTGACCGCCTCGCTGTCTTCGCCGGTCACTGGCTACAGCATGGCGGCCAATGGCGTGATCACCGTGGCCGCCGGTACCACGCCGGCGGCGGTAACGCTGAATTACCAGGTCTGCGAGAACGCGGTGCCGACCAACTGCGCCGGTGCCACGGCCGTGGTGGCGGTCAGCCCGGACGCGGTCGACGACGCGCTGCCGGCCACTGCCGGCGCCACCACCGTGCTCAACGTGCTGGCCAACGACACCGGCCCGCTTGCACCGACCGTGACCGTGGCTGCCGCGCCGACCAACGGCACGGCGCTCGTCAACGGCGACGGCACCGTCAGCTATACGCCCACGGCCGGCTTCACCGGCGCGGACAGCTTCACCTACCAGGTCTGCCTGCCCGCGCCGGCAGCCGGTGTCTGCGACACCGCCACGGTCGCCGTGACCGTGGGGGTGACCTCGCTCACCGCTGCGGCCGATGACTTCACCGCCACGCCGATCGCCCCGGCAGCCGGTGGCAGCACCGCCAGCGTGCTGCTCAACGACACGTTCAATGGTGCACCCATCGTGCCGGGCACCACCCCGGTGACCGCCACCCTGCTGACCGTGGAAACCGGCTACAGCATGGCCGCCGACGGCGTGATCAGCGTGGCCCCGGGCACCACGCCTGCCGCGGTCACCCTGAACTACCAGGTCTGCGAGACCGCCGTCCCGACCAACTGCGCCGCGGCTGCCGCCGTGGTGGCGGTCAGCCCGGACGCGGTGGACGACACCCTGCCGGCCACGGCGGGTACCGCCACCGTGCTCAATGTCGGCGCCAATGACACCCTGCCGGCCAACCCGTCGATCACGATCGCGGTTGCGCCCGCCAACGGCGTCGCGGTGGTCAATGGCGACGGCACCATCACCTATACGCCCACCGCCGGCTTCACCGGCGCGGACAGCTTCACCTACCAGGTGTGCCTGCCTGCCCCGGGGGCGTCCGTCTGCGACACCGCTGCAGTGGCGGTCACTGTCAGCCTGACCGGCCTTGCCGCGGTCAACGACGACTTCACCAGCGCGCCCATCGCGCCGGCGACCGGCGGCAGTACCGTCAGCGTGCTGCTCAACGACACCTTCAACGGTGCGCCGATCGTGCCGGGTACCACCCCGGTGACCGCCACCCTGCTCACCGTCGAGCCCGGTTACAGCATGGCCGCCGACGGTGTCGTCACCGTTGCGGCCGGCACCACGCCCGCCGCGGTGACGCTGAACTACCAGGTGTGCGAGAACGCGGTGCCGACCAACTGCGCCGGCGCCACCGTGGTGGTCGCGGTCAGCCCCGATGCGGTGGCCGATGCACTGCCGGCCACCGCCGGCACCACCACCGTGCTCAACGTCCTGGCCAACGATGCGGCGCCGCTGAACCCGGTGGTCACCCTCCCGGTCGCACCGAGCAACGGCATCGCCGTGGTCAATGGCGACGGCACCATCAGCTACACCCCGACCGCCGGCTACACCGGCCCGGACAGCTTCACCTACCAGCTGTGCCTGCCCGCACCGGGCGGCAGTGTCTGCGATACCGCCACGGTGACCCTCACTGTCAGCGCGACCACGCTCACCGCGGTGGCCGATGACTTCACCGCGGCACCGATCGCACCGGCGACCGGCGGCAGCACCGCCAGCGTGCTGCTCAACGACACCTTCAACGGCGCTGCCATCGTGCCCGGGACTACTCCGGTCGCGGCATCGCTGGTGACCCCGGTGACCGGGTACAGCATGGCCACCAACGGTGTGGTCAGCGTGGCCCCCGGCACCACGCCGGCGGCGGTGACGCTCAGCTACCAGGTGTGCGAAGTGGCCGTGCCGACCAACTGCGCGCAGTCCACCGCCGTGGTCGCGGTCAGCCCGGTCGTGGTTGATGACACGCTGACTGCAGCGGCGGGTACCACCACGGTGCTCAACGTCATCGCCAACGACACCCTGCCGGTCAATCCGACAATTACCGTATCGGCCGGCCCGGCCAACGGCACCGTCATCGTCAACGGCGACGGCACCATCAGCTACACGCCCAACCCCGGCTACACCGGCCCGGACAGCTTCACCTACCAGGCCTGCCTGCCCGCCCCGGGTGCCGGTGTGTGCGACAGCGCGACGGTCTCGATCACCGTCGCTGTCACCACGGTCACCGCCGTGGCCGATGACTTCAGCAGCACCCCGATCGCACCGGCTGCCGGTGGCAGCACGCCCAGCGTGCTGCTCAACGACACCTTCAATGGCACCCCGATCGTGCCCGGCACGACCCCGGTGACCGCGTCGTTGCTGGGCCCCGTGCCGGGCTACAGCATGGCCGCCAACGGTGTCGTCGCCGTTGCGGCCGGCACCACGCCCGCTGCAGTCACGCTGACCTACCAGGTCTGCGAGACCGCCGTGCCGACCAACTGTGCACAGTCCACCGCGCTGGTGGCGGTCAGCCCGGCCGCTGCGGACGACACGCTGTCGGCCACGGCGGGCGCCACCACGGTGCTTGCAGTGACCGCCAACGACACGCTGCCGCTCAACCCGACGATCACCGTCCCGGTCGCGCCGGCCAACGGCACCGCCGTGGTCAATCCCGATGGCAGCATCAGCTACACGCCAACCGCAGGCTTCACCGGCGCGGACAGCTTCACCTACCAGGTGTGCCTGCCCGCACCGAATGGCAGCGTGTGCGATACCGCGTCGGTAAGCCTGACGGTGACGGCCAGCGCGCTGGTCGCGCAGGCCGATGACTTCAGCGGCGCGCCGGTTGCGCCGACCGGTGGCACTACCGCCAGCGTGCTGCTCAACGACACCTTCAACGGCGCCCCGATCGTTCCGGGAACCACGCCGGTGACCGCCTCGCTGGTCGGCGCGGTGCCGGGCTACAGCATGGCCGCCAACGGCGTGGTGACCGTGGCACCGGGCACTTTGCCGGCAGCGACCACGCTCACCTACCAGGTGTGCGAGAACGCACAGCCGGGCAACTGCGCCCAGGCCACCGCGCTGGTCGCGGTGCGCCCGGATGCGGCCGACGACGCGCTGCCCGCCGGGACCGGCACCACGGTACTGGCCGTGGCCGCCAACGACACCTTGCCGGTCGGCGCGGTGTTCACCGTGCCGGTGCCGCCGTCCAACGGCACCGCCGTGGTCAACGGCGACAACACCATCAGCTACACCCCCAACGCGGGCTTCACCGGTACCGACACCTTCACCTACCAGGTGTGCCTGCCCGCGCCCAACCTCAACGTGTGCGACACCGCTACGGTCAGCGTGACGGTCACCGCGGCGCTGCTCGATGCGGTGGACGACACTGCCAGCAACGTGCCGGCGACCGGGGCGCTCGGCGTGCTCAACGTGTTCGCCAACGACACCTTCAACAGCGCCGCGCTCGATCCGGCCACGGTGCTGCTGACCCCGAACAACACCACGGCGCTGACCATCCAGCCCAACGGCAGCCTGGACGTGGCGGCCGGTACCCCGGGTGTCACCTACACCACCACCTACCGCCTCTGCCTGGTGGCACAGCCGGCGGTGTGCGACATCGGCACGGTGTCCGTCACCCTGGCCACCACGCCGGGCCTGCTCGACGCGGTGGACGACACGGTGGCCAATGTGCCGGCCGCCGGCGCCAACGGCGTGGCCAACGTGTTGACCAACGACACCTACAACAGTGCCGCGCTGGACCCGGCCAGCGTGGTGCTGACCCCGGTCAACACCGCCGCCATCACCATCCAGCCCAACGGCAGTGTCAACGTCGCGGCGGGAACGCCCGGCACCACCTACACCACCACCTACCAGATATGCCTGGTGGCCCAGCCGGCGGTGTGCGATATCGGCACGGTGTCGGTCACCCTGGCCAGCGCGGGTGTCCTGGTGGCCAACGACGACAGCGTGCCCGGCGTGCCCCCGGGCGGCGCCACCGGCGTGACCAACGTGCTGACCAACGACACGTTGAACGGCACGCCCGTGGACCCGACCACGGTGGTGCTGACCCCGACCAACACCCCGGCGCTGACCATCCAGCCCGACGGCAGCGTCGACGTCACTGCCGGTACGCCCGGGACGACCTACACCACCACCTACCAGATCTGCCTGGTGGCGCAGCCCACGGTATGCGCGGTGGGTACGGTGTCGGTCACCCTGGCGGCAGCGCCGAACAGCGTGCCGGTGGCCAACAACGACCAGGCCAGCACGCCTCAGGACACGGCGGTCGATGTGCCGGTGCTGGCCAACGACCTGGCCAATGGCGCGCCGGTCGATCCGGGCACGGTGGCGGTGACCATCACCACCGCGCCGACCATGGGCACGGCGGTGGTGCTGCCTGACGGCAGCGTGCGCTACACCCCGATGACCCACTTCAGCGGTGCCGACAGCTTCACCTACAGCCTCTGCAACCAAGCCTCGCCGGCGGTCTGCAGCAGTGCCACGGTCACCGTGCAGACCCAGGTCAATGACGTGGACGTGGTGGACGAGAACATCACCGTGCTCAGCGGGACCACCACCACCGTACCGCTGCTGGACAACCTCACCACCAGCGGCGCTCGCATCAACCCGGCATCGATGCGGCTGGGCCGGGCGGCGGGCAACGGACGCGCAACCTGCGGCAACGGCGAATGCATCTACACCGCCTTCGTCGGTTACAGCGGCCTGGACAACTTCAGCTACAACATCTGCGATGCCTCGATGCCGACCCCGGTGTGCGTGGAAGGCTGGGTCAACGTGGTGGTCACCGCCGATGCGGTGGTGCTGCGCCTGACCAAGCAGGCCACCCAGCGCAGCGTGAAGGTGGGTGACGTGGTGCGCTATGTGGTCACCGTGGAGAACATGGGCGACTTCGACGCGCTGGGCGTCACCCTGTTCGACACCCTGCCCAGTGGCTTCACCTTCATCCCGGGCGGGTTCGAGGCGCAGGACATCGACAATTCCGCACGTGCCAGCGGCGTGGCACCGCTGCGCATCGACGGCCTGGACATCCGCGCCGGTGGATCGGCCACGCTGGTGTACTACCTGCGGGTGGGGGCGGGCGTGGGGCTGGGTGTGCATACCAACCGCATCACCGCCAATGACGTGCTGGGCACCACCATCAGCAACGTGGCCTCTGCCGACGTGGAGGTGATCGGCGACCCGCTGCTGGACGAAAGCCTGGTGATCGGCAGCGTGTTCAACGATCGCAACGGCAACGGCGTGCAGGACGCAGGCGAACGTGGCATCCCCGGTGTCCGCGTGGCATCGGTGGAAGGCCTGGTGATCGAAACCGATGCGTACGGCCGCTATCACCTGGTCGGCATCAACGGTGGCCAGGCGCGCGGACGCAACTTCATCCTCAAGGTCGATCCGACCACGTTGCCGGCCGACGCACGCTTCACGACCCGCAATCCGCTGCTGCGCCGGATCACCCCGGGGTTGCCGGTGCGCTTCGACTTCGGCGTCGCATTGCCCGAAGGCAGGTTCAACGCCGGGCCACCGCAATCGGTGCTGGAAGTCGGGGAAGGGCTGTTCGTTCCCGGCCAGGCCACGCTGGGCGCCGCTGCCGAGACGGTGCTGGCGCATGCAGCACGCACGCTGGAGGCGCAGGGCGGGGGACAGGTCAACGTAGCCGCCGGGCAGGCCACGCCTGCACTGGCCGGGCAGCGCGCCGAGGTGCTGCGCAAGGCCCTGCTGCCACGGCTGCCTGCCGATATTGCCGCCCGTGTGCAGGTCCAGGTGCAGCCCGCTGCGCCGGCCCGCCCCGCCGACCGTGCGGACCGCTGAGGAGATGACCATGAACCGCAAGACCTCACTCAGCTCCCTGATGCTCCTGTTGGCGCTGTGGTCGCCGATGACCTACGCGCAGGCGCCGCAACCGCTGCCCGAAGTGCCGACTACCCTGTGCGGGGTGGACGGCTGCCGGCAAGGCAATGACCTGCTGCTGCAGGTGCGTCCGGCGGTGGATGCTCCCGCCGGTCCCGCAGAACCCGGTGCGGTGGTGCCGGCACCCAATGGTGCGTCGGCCACCGAGCTCCCCGATGGCGCCGTGGTCTGGGCCACCGAAGATCCGGCGCTGTCGGCGCCGGTGCTCAATGTGCAGACCGGCTCCATGGCCCCGTTCGAGAACGGCCGCCTGACCAAGCCGCTGCGCTTCCACGGCTACAACAACTACGCCTCGTTCATCGAGCGCCTCGAAGTGGTGATTTACCGCGGCAGCGACACCGACCTGGTTACGCCGCTGGCGCGCATCGAGATGCCGGTGGACTACGTCGGCAACACCGAGTGGGACGGACAGTTGCCGGAAAACCTCAACCTGCGCGTTGGCGATGACCTGCAGTACATCGCCCGGGCCTATGGCCGGGATGGTTCCTTCGATGAAACCAACGCGCAGCGCTTCCAGCTGGTACTGCCCACCGACTACGAACGCGGCACCCAGCTGGTGCGGGACAACGTACAGCGCACCCTCGGTCGCGTGCTCGATGGCGACGATGCGCAGGCCCAGCAGCTGAGCAATGCCATCTACGGGCAGAACGCGCTGCGCCAGCAGAACATCCCGATCTATGGCTCGCGGGTGCGGATCTACGGGCGTGGGTTGAGCCCCAATGCACGGGTGATGATCAACGGGCAGAGCTTCCCGGTGGACCTGGAGCAGAAGTTCGCCGCCGAGTTCCTGGAGCCGATCGGCGAGCACCGGTACACCGTGCAGGTGGAGGCCATGGACGCGCCGACGCTGACCCGCACGCTCGACGTGGAAGTGACCGGCAGCTACCGCTTCCTGGTGGCGCTGGCCGACGTGACCTTGTCGCGCAATACCGCCAGCGGCAACCTGGATCCGCTCGCCGCTGACCGCGACCAGGACGACAGCTTCCTCAGCGAAGGCCGGTTGGCGTTCTACCTGAAGAGCAAGCTGCGCGGGAAGTACCTGGTCACCGCGCAGGCCGACACCTACGACCGCGAGCTGAAGCGGCTGTTCGACGGCTTCCTGGATGCCGACGCCCGCGACGTGTTCCGCCGCCTCGATCCGGACCAGTACTACCCGGTATACGGTGACGACTCCACCACGTATCGCGACATCGACACGCAGGGCAAGCTGTACGTGCGCGTGGACTGGGACCAGAACCAGGCGCTGTGGGGCAACTTCGCCACTGGCTTCACCGGCACCGAGTACGGCCAGTACGTGCGTTCGCTGTACGGCGCGGCGGTGAGCTGGCGCTCGCGCGCGACCACCCCGCTGGGCGACCCGCGTTCGCTGCTCAAGGCCTTCGGTTCCGAGGCGCAGTCCGCGCTTGGCCACACCGAGTTCCTCGGCACCGGCGGCAGCCTCTACTACCTGCGTCACACCGACCTGCTGCCCGGCTCGGAGCAGGTGGTGCTGGAGGTGCGCGACCGTACCACCGGCCGCACCGAAGTGCGCACCAACCTGCAGCGCGGCGTGGACTACGAGATCAATGAAATCCAGGGCCGCCTGTTCCTGACCCGCGCGCTGTCGCAGATCACGCGCGAGAACGTGCGCACGCTGACCCGTGATACGCCACTGGATGGCTATGACCAGCTGCTGCTGGTGGACTACGAGTACATCCCGCTGGGCTTCAGCACCGACGACGTGAGCGCCGGGCTGCGCGGCAAGCAGTGGTTCGGCGACCACGTGGCGGTGGGCGGCACCTACGTCGACGAGAACCGCAGTGGCGACGACTACAGCCTGATGGGCGCCGACCTTACCCTTCAGGCTGGGCGCGGCACTTACCTGAAGCTGGAGCAGACCCGCACCGAGGCCACTGCCGCGCCGATCTTCTACTCCGACAACGGCGGCCTGAGCTTCATCCAGCGCAATCCGGTCAGCGGCGACCGCAAGGGCGACGCCCGCGCGGTGGAAGCGCGGGCCAACCTGCGTGAGCTGGGCTGGACAAAACAGGATTGGAGCATGGGCGCCTGGTGGCGCGACGTGGACGCCGGCTTCTCGGTCTCGCGCATGGACAGTGGGCTGGCGCTGGAGGAATACGGTGCCGAGTTCCTGGGCTACTTCACCGACAACCTGAGCCTGTACGGCCGGCACAGCCGCGCCGAGCGCGGTGAGGTGGCGGTGGAGCAGTCGCAGCTGACCATGGACTGGCGGCTGGGCAATGACGGTCAGCTCGGTGCCGAACTGCGGCGGGTACGCGAGGAGAACGCCGGTACAGACGTGGACGGCACCCTGGCGGCGCTGAGTTACCGGCAGCGCTTCGGTGCCAAGTGGGAGCTGTACGGGGTAGGGCAGCTGACCGTGGATGACGACAGCGGCGCCTACGAGAAGAACGACCTGGCCACGCTGGGCGCGCGCTACCTGTTCGGCGACCGCTCCAGCTTGGGCGCGGAAGTGAGCAGCGGCAGCCGCGGCGATGGCGCCAAGCTCGAGGGCGAGTACTGGATGACCCCCGAGCACAGCTTCTATGGCAACTACAGCTACAGCACCGACCGGACCACCACCGACCCGCTCTACGACACCGGGCTGCAGTCGGGCTGGACACTCGGCCAGCGCTGGCGCCTGAGCAACCAGGTCAACGTGTTCAACGAAAGCCAGTACCTGAAGGACCGCCGCGACGACAGCGCCGGGCTGGTGCATACCTTCGGCATGGACTTCTACCCCGCGCAGGGCTGGACGCTGGGCTTCAGCGTGATGGACGGCGAACTGGACGCGACGACCGGGCGCGTCGATCGCCGCGCCTACAGCGTCAGCGGTGGCCGCACCGATGCCGATACGCAGTGGACGAGCAAGCTCGAATACCGCCGCGACGAAGGCGCTGAAGATCGTCGGCAATGGGTGACCACCAACCGGCTGCTGTACAAGGTCAACGAGGACTGGCGCATCGCGCTGCGCGCCAACTACGCCGACACGGATGACAAGCGCAATCCGCTGGCCGATGCCAAGCTGGTGGAGTCCAACCTGGGCTTTGCCTGGCGTCCGCACGACAACACGCGCTGGGCGGCCTTCGGCAAGTACACGTATCTCTACGACGTGGCGTCGCTGGGCCAGGAAGGCGGCAACGTGTACGACCAGAAATCGCAGATCGTCTCGTTTGAAGGAGTGATGCAGCTCAGCGACCGTTGGGAGCTGGCCGGGAAGCTGGCCGGCCGCTGGGGCGATTACCGCACCGGGCGCGGCGAGGGCGCGTGGCTGGACAGCCGGGTCAACTTCTCCGCCTTGCAGTTGCGCTACCGGTTGTTCGCGCAGTGGGAGGCGATGGGCGAGTACCGCTGGCTGGACGTGCGCGAGGGCGGCGACAAGAAGGGCTGGCTGGTGGGCGTGGACCGCCAGGTGGGGCAGAACTTCAAGATTGGTGCGGGGTACAACTTCACCGAGTTCAGTGATGACCTGACCGAGTTGCGGTATGAAGCGAAGGGGTTCTTCCTGAATTTGTCCGGGTATTACTAGGCTTCGGAATTGTCTGGCCTGCCACCGTTCATCTCATTCGGACGCTTCGGCTGAATGCCTGGCAACGTTTTCATCCTGAATGGGCCGATCTTTGTGGGATTGTCCTGCCCAAAACGACGTGGCGGTGACGTTTGTCTCCGTATCATATTGATTTATATTGGAATTGCGTCGAAGGGCAGCCACTCGCAACTGTCACCATTTCGCGGTACGTTAGGGGCCTGATCTGCGTCAGCGTTTCACCTGCGGAACGCTGGAACTTTTTGAACTGTCAGCAGTCCAAATACAGGACTGATAAGATGACCCCTATGAGCCAGAACATGTCTACTGCCCTTGTGGCAAACAATCTTCCGATTCCCAGTGCGCTCGGTTCGCTGGACGCCTACATCGGCGCCGTGCACCAGATCCCGGTGTTGACGGTCGATGACGAGCAGGACCTGGCCCGCCGCTTCCGCGACGAGCAGGACCTGGACGCCGCGCGCGAGCTGGTCCATTCCCACCTGCGCTTCGTGGTGCACGTGGCCCGTGGCTACAACGGCTACGGCCTGCAGCTGGGCGACCTGATCCAGGAAGGCAACATCGGCCTGATGAAGGCCGTGAAGCGCTTCGACCCGGACATGGGCGTTCGCCTGGTGTCGTTCGCGGTGCACTGGATCCGTGCCGAAATGCACGAGTTCATCCTGAAGAACTGGCGCATCGTCAAGGTCGCCACGACCAAGGCGCAGCGCAAGCTGTTCTTCAACCTGCGCAAGTCCAAGACCCGCCTGGGCTGGTTGAACGCGGCGGAAGTCACTGCTGTCGCCAAGGACCTCAACGTGTCCGAACGCGAAGTGCTGGAAATGGAATCGCGCCTCTCGGGTCGCGACATCGGTTTCGATGCGCCCAGCGATGACGATAACGAGCATGCGCCGCCGTCGCCGGCTGCGTTCCTGGTCGCCAACGATGAAGATCCGTCGATGGCCTACGAGCGTGCCGACAGCGAAGACAACCAGCTGCAGCTGCTGCGCGAAGGCCTGGCCGAGCTCGACGCCCGCTCACGCGACATCATCCGTCGCCGCTGGCTGGATGCCGACAGCAAGGTCACCCTGCAGGAGCTGGCCGATGAATACGGTGTGTCCGCCGAACGCATCCGCCAGGTCGAAGCGAACGCGCTGAAGAAGATGAAGGCGCTGTTCACCGCGTAACGCGGCATCCAACGCTGTAGACAGAAAACCCGGCCTCGCCGGGTTTTTTGTTTTTGCCGGCAGCATGTCGACCAGCCGCCATGCTGATGGATTCTGGAAAGCGCGACGCCACCCATGGCAATTACGCTTCCTGCCCCCACGGCAAATGCGATATCGCGATGATTGGATCCACCGTACCCGGCGCAGGTGCTTCCGCTGCGCCGATTCCTCGAGAACAACTTCCGCAGAATGCGGCGCCGGCCTCGCCACCGATGGATGCCATCGCACTCTGCGGCCACGCCAGCTACGGCTCGATGGTAATCAATTGCCGCGGTCGCGAGGGCAGGACCCAGCTGCATGAAGCGGCTGAAGCGGGAGACACCGCCCGCGTCATGGAGCTGTTGCAGCGTGGTGCGGACGTATTCATGAGGGACGAGAACGGCGCTACTGCCCGCTGGTTGGCAGACGAGAACCAGCGGTCGGACGTGGTTGCCGCCATCGATGACTGGAAGTGCAGGCTGATGCGCCAGTTCATCGACGTCGCCGTCCTAGGCGACGCGGCGGCTGTACAGCACTTCTCCGACAACACCAGCATTTCCTACAGCGAGCGCGTGCAGGTGCTGACGGCCGCCGCTCAAGGCGGGGGCGTAGCGGCGGTGGAGCGCCTGCTTGAAACGTTTGCCTTCGCCGAGCAGGACCTCGACAGCCTCGTCCAAGCTGGCGTTGGCGGCAACAGCGTTGAGCAACTGCTGCTCGGGAAGATGCTCGTTGCCCGCGTCAATCACTGGACACCACGCCAGCTGCAAGCGTTTCTAGAGAGGTACCCGCACCTGGACGTGAATCGAACATGGAGCGGCAGTTCAGCCCTGCACCACGTTGTCAGGTACGGGGAGTTCCCCGAGGACCTTGGCAAGGTGCATGTATTGCTTGATGCTGGAGCAGTCCCAAGTGTGGTGGATGGCGACGGTTTCACGGCCGATGCACTGGCAAGCGTGAAGGGAATGAACGAAGTGGTGGCAGTACTCCTCAAGCAGGATCGCACCTCCAGCGCATCCGTCCGCTGAAGGCGCTTTTCACCACCTGATCCGTCAACGCACGCATCAAACAGAAAACCCGGCATCGCCGGGTTTTTTGTTGGGCCAAAGGCGTGCCCACCAACGGTGGGCACCTACCGGGGGTAGAGCCGACTGTTAGTCGGCTGCTCTTACGCCCTCTCGCGCGCGATAGCCCGCCAGCCAATGTCATTGCGGTGGAATTCGTTCTTCCACGTCACCTTCGCCACGCCCGCATACGCGTTGGCCTGCGCATCGCCCACGCTGTCGCCCAGCGCGGCCACGCACAACGCGCGGCCGCCAGCGCTGAGCACCTGGCCCTGCGCGTCCAGCGTGGTGCCGGCGTGGAACACTTTGGCCGTAGACGGCACCTGGTCCAGCCCGTGGATCACATCACCGGTGATCGGCGTTTCCGGATACGGCGCCGCCGCCATCACCACGCCCAGCGACGGACGCGGGTCCCACCGCGCTTCCACTTCATGCAGGCGTGCATCGATCGCCGCCTCCACCAGTTCCACCAGGTCCGACTGCAGGCGAAGCATTACCGGCTGGGTTTCCGGGTCGCCGAAGCGCACGTTGAATTCAATCACCTTCGGCGCGCCACTGGCATCGATCATCAGCCCGGCGTAAAGGAAGCCCGTGAACGGAATGCCATCGGCGATCATGCCCTGCACGGTGGGGTTCACCACCTCGCGCATCACCCGTGCGTGCACCTCCTCGGTAACCACCGGTGCGGGCGAATACGCGCCCATGCCGCCGGTGTTCGGGCCGGTATCGCCATCGCCCACGCGCTTGTGGTCCTGCGAGGTGGCCATCGGCAGCGCCGTGGTGCCATCGACCATCGAGATGAAGCTGGCTTCCTCGCCATCGAGGAATTCCTCGATCACCACGCGCGCGCCGGCATCGCCGAACGCATTGCCCGACAGCATGTCGCGCACCGCGTCTTCGGCCTCCTGCAGGGTCATCGCCACGATCACGCCCTTGCCCGCGGCCAGGCCATCGGCCTTGACCACGATCGGTGCGCCCTTGTCGCGGACGTAGGCCAGCGCAGCATCCACCTCGGTATGCACGGCATAGAACGCGGTGGGAATGTTGTGGCGGGCGAGGAAGTCCTTGGCGTAGGCCTTGCTTCCTTCCAGCTGCGCCGCTTTCGCTGTCGGCCCGAAGATGCGGTGGCCCGCAGCGCGGAAGCGGTCGACCACGCCGGCCACCAGCGGCACTTCCGGGCCGACCACGGTCAGCTCGACACCTTCCGCCTGCACAAGTGCCAGCAGCCCGTCCAGGTCCGTGACTTTCACCGGGACATTGCGGCAGCCAGCCTCGGTGGCGGTGCCCGCATTGCCCGGTGCAACCAGCACCTCGGTGACACGGGACGACTGGGCCAGCTTCCAGGCCAGGGCATGTTCACGGCCGCCGGAGCCGATGACGAGGATCTTCAAGGCTGTTCTCGCAACAAGGGGGGAAGAAAAAAGGGATCCGGCAGCAACCGGATCCCTGTGACAATCAATGGCGGAAGTGACGCACGCCGGTAAACACCATCGCCAGGCCGTGTTCGTCAGCCGCGGCAATCACTTCGGCGTCGCGCATCGAACCACCCGGCTGGATCACCGCCTTGATGCCGGCGGCGGCGGCGGCGTCGATGCCGTCGCGGAACGGGAAGAACGCGTCGGACGCCATCACCGAACCTTCGACCACCAGGTTCGCGTCGGCGGCCTTGATGCCGGCGATGCGCGCCGAATACACGCGGCTCATCTGGCCAGCGCCGACGCCGATGGTGCGGTTGTCCTTGGCGTAGACGATCGCGTTCGACTTCACGAACTTGGCCACGCTCCAGGCGAACAGCAGGTCGGTGAACTGCTTCTCGGTCGGGGCCAGCTTGCTGACCACGGTCAGTTCGTCACGGCGCATGCCACGGTTGTCCGCGCTCTGCACCAGCAGGCCCGAGCCAATGCGCTTGGTGTCGTAATTGTTGCGGCCTTCGCCGTGCGGAATGCGCAGCACGCGCACGTTCGCCTTTTTCTGCGCGTACTCCAGCGCAGCCGGTTCGTAATCCGGAGCGATCAGCACTTCCACGAACTGGCGGTCCAGGATGACCTTGGCGGTGGCGGCGTCGAGCGGCTTGTTGAAGGCGATGATGCCGCCGAAGGCGCTGGTCGGGTCAGTGGCGTACGCCAATTCGTAGGCATCGCCGTTGCCGGCGCCCACGGCCACGCCACACGGGTTGGCATGCTTGACGATCACACAGGCCGGCGCATCGAACTGGCGCACGCATTCCCATGCGGCATCGGCATCGGCCAGGTTGTTGTAGCTCAGTTCCTTGCCCTGCAGCTGCTGGAACGTGGCCAGCGTGCCGGCCACCGGCGACAGGTCGCGGTAGAACGCGCCGGCCTGGTGCGGGTTCTCGCCGTAGCGCAGGTCCATGACCTTCACGAAGCTGGAATTCATCTGCGCCGGGAACTCGGTCCGCATCGGCACGGCCGCATCGGTGGCGGTTAGCGCCGACAGGTAGTTGCTGATCGCCGCGTCGTACTGCGCCACGCGGTTGAACGCGGCCACCGACAGCGCGAAGCGCTTGGCGGCCGACAGCCTGCCATCATTGGCATCCAGCTCGGCGAGCAATTCGGCGTACTGCGACGGATCGGTGGCCACTGCAACACGGGCGAAGTTCTTCGCCGCCGATCGCAACATGGCCGGGCCGCCGATGTCGATGTTTTCCACCGCATCGGCCAGCGTGCAGTCCGCGTTGGCGGTGACGCGCTCGAACGGGTACAGGTTCAGCACCAGCAGGTCGATCGCCGCGATGCCATGTTCGGCCATCACCGCCTCATCCTGGCCGGCACGGCCAAGCAGGCCGCCGTGCACCAGCGGGTGCAGGGTCTTGACCCGGCCATCCATCATTTCCGGGAAGCCGGTGACGTCGGCCACGTCCTTGACCGGCAGGCCGGCGTCGCGGATTGCCTTGGCGGTACCGCCAGTGGAAAGCAGCTCGACGTTGCGCGCGGCGAGGGCGCGGGCCAGGTCGATCAGACCGGTCTTGTCGGAAACGGAAAGCAGGGCCCGGCGCACGGGCAGCAGATCGGAACTCATGGGGGCAGGAGATCGAAGCGGAGCGGGCCCATATTGTAGGCCGTCCCGCACCCCCACCGGGGCCTCAGGTGGCGATGCCGTACTCTTTCAGCTTCTTGCGCAGGGTGGCACGGTGGATGCCCAGCATCGACGCCGCGCGGCTCTGGTTGCCTTCGCAGTGGTTGAGCACTTCCACGAACAGCGGGATTTCCATTTCACGCAGGACGATCTCGTACACGTCATCCGCATCGCAGCCGTCCAGGTCGCGCAGGTAACGCCGGACCGACTGGGCCACGTGTTCGCGCAGCGGCGGCTTCGGCGCGCCACGACTATTGTCAGGACGAGAAAGGACAGCGTTCAAGAAGGATCCCGGTGCGAAGCCAGGGCGGACCACAACCCTGGCGGAGAATTTGGAGGGGGCCAGTCTAGCGCGTGCGTGGCCGTGCCGCCACGCTCGTTGGCAGGACGCCGGGTTACAGGAACTCAAAGGTGAATGCGACGGTGGACGCCGCCGGTTCGCGCACCCGGAACGCGATCTGCGCGCTCTGGCCCGGTTCCAGTACGGAAGCGGCATCGGCCGTAGGGTCCAGGTAGTCGTGCGGCGCGAACACGCGGGTACCGATCACGCGGCCATCGGCGTCGGACAGCGACAGCCGCAGCGACGGCCAGGCTTGTGCCCAGCGGGCATCGTTGCGGAAACTGGCCTGCACCTGCAGCGCGCCGGGCTGGCCGGGCACCGGCCGCACATCGCGGCTGATCATGCTGAAGGCGGCCGGTTCCTGCCAGGCCGGCAGGCTGCAGCGCAGCACGCTGCACAGCCCGGCAATCCACGGCCTGCTTCCAGCATCGGCGGCCAGTCGCGCGCGGTCGGCGACGGCGATCTGCAGCGACAGCAGCACGACCAGGCCACCGACCAGCGCCCACTGCCAACGCGGCGTGGGTGCTGCACGTTCGGGGGCGCGCATGAAACTGGGGGCGTGCGTGGCAGCACCGTTGGGCGCGATGGGCTCGGCCACCGCGACCGGAGCGGGGTCGATGTCCGCTTCGGTCTGCTCGATGTCCTCCACATACGCCTCGGCAACAACGGGATTGTCCTCGTTGTTGTCCGCCTCGCTGTCCGGGGCGACCGCGTCGACCGCCTCGGGCGTGGGTTCAGCGGACGCACGCAGGAACGTGGCCAGGGGACGTCGCGGTGGCGGAGTCGGTTCGCTCATCGGGTCATTCAAGCACGGCGCACGCCGGTGATGCGCATCCAGTCGTCGTCGCGCGCCACTTCAAGCTGCTCGAACCAGGGCGCATACCGCACCAGCAGTTCGTCTTCCTGCCCATGCAGGATGCCCGACAGCGCAATGCGGCCGCCTGGTGCCACGCGTGCGGCCAGCACATCGGCCAGCGCATCCAGCGCGGAGGCCAGGATATTGGCCACCACCACCGGATAGGTGGCCTGCGGTTCGTCGGCCGGCAGGTAGACCTGCATGCGGTCCTGCAGCGCGTTGCGCTCGGCGTTGTCGCCCGTGGCGAGTACCGCCTGCGGATCGTTGTCCACGCCCACGGCCCTGGCCGCGCCGAGCTTGAGCGCAGCCAGCGCCAGGATGCCCGAGCCGCAACCGAAATCCAGTACCGTCTGCCCGGCCAACGCGCCTTCGGCGGCCAGCCCGTCCAGCCAGCGCAGGCACAGCGCGGTGGTGGGGTGGGTGCCCGAACCGAACGCCAGGCCCGGGTCCAGCCTTACCACGGCAGCATCAGCGGCTTGCGCAGCCTCGGGCAGTTCGTGGTTCCACGGCACGATCCAGGTGCGGTCGCCGAAGGCCATCGGCTGGAACTGGTCCAGCCAAGCGCGTTCCCAATCCTCGTCCTGCACGGCGCGGAAGCTGACATCGCTCCATTCCAGGCCAGGGTCGAACGCCTCCAGCGCGGCCAGCAGCGCCAGGGCATTGGAATCGGCGGGGAACAGGGCGCTCAGCACCAGGTCATTCCACAACGGGGTTTCGCCCACGCCAGGTTCCAGGATGGCGCGCTCGTTGCTGGTGTCGGCATCGGCGTCGAGCAGGGTCACCGCCAGCGCGCCCACGTCGTCCAGCGCATTCTCATAGCGCGGCTGGGTGGCTTCGGTGCAGTGGAGGGTGAGTTCCAGGAACGGCATGGGCAATAAGGACCTGCGGAAAACGGTGAATGCTAGACGATTGCGGACGGTCGCGGCGACGTCCGTCTCAGACGGCGGTGAGAAGCGACGCGACGGCCTGTTCAGACAACAGGGTACGCCATTGCTAAACTCCGCATCCTGCTGTCTGTCTCCTTTGAACCGGTTCGCTGAATGGCCCTCGCGCCCACGCTCAAAACCTGGCTGCTGGTGGTACCGGCCCTGGCGTTGCTGGGGGTGGTGGGCTACCGCGCGGGCGGCCGTGCGCTGCAGGCCGACCACGCGTCGGCTGCGGTGAGTGAGCTGCAGGTCGGCACGGGGTCGGCTGCGCCGCTGCAGGCCCAGCAGTTGGCGCGCCAGTTGCTGGCCAGCGAGCGCAGCACGGCGGTGCCGTCGGGATTGCCGCTGGACATCCGCGCCGATATCGAGGGCGACACCGACCTGTTCGCCTACGCCCAGCGCCTGCGCCTGCAGGCGGCCAACGGCAATGCCGAGGCAGGCTGGATGGTCAGCCGCGTGTATGACTACTGCGCGATCTATGCGATGGACCCGGGCGGTTACCAGCTCGACAACAACGTGCTTACCGGGCTGGGCATGAACGCATCTTCGCCGATGGTGCAGGCACGCGAGCGTGTAGCGCGCCGTTGCGCGGGATTCGTCTCCAGCGACGGCCTTGGCCGCTCGTTGATTGTCACCCAGCGCGTGCTGGCTGCGCGCGCAGGCAACCTGGCGGCCGAGGCGGCGCTGTTTGCCGATGGCCAGCCATTGAAAGACACCCCCGAGTACCGCCGTGGCCTGGTGGAGCGGGTGATGGATTCGCGTGATCCAGAAGCGTACATGGCCATTTCCACCGCCATGGGCCAGCGCGCCAGTGGCGACGGCGCCCTGCAGGGCCTGGTGGCCGGCGACCAGTTCAGTGAACTGGCCTGGCGCCTGGCGGCGTGCGAGCTGGGCATGGCCTGCGGGCCGGACAGTGTATTGATGAACAATTTCTGCGCGAACGGAGGGATCTGTTCGCAGGACGGTGGGCAGGACTTCGCCACTTTTGTGTATGACGCTGCGGTTTCGCGGCAAGGTGCGGGGAAAATGAAAACGTTGGTTGAGCAGTTGATCAAGCGGAGTGACCGGTCATGAATTACCGTCGATTCCTGCATGGTGCCAAGTTCTGGTTCTGGGTGGCATTGTTCGTGGCCTACTCGGCCGGTGCCGTGGGCCTGGTCATGATCGACACCTACGATGACCGCTACCGGAAGTTGTCGAAGGTGACCCTGACCTCGGTGAAGGCACACGAAGACGTGCGCCGCGCCGGTGCCAGCCAGGTGGCTGCGGTGTACCGCGCGCAGAGCGGCATGCCCTTCGCTTCGTTGCCGGCGGGCAGTACGTTCCAGGTGGTCTGGCCGGACGGCTCGACCGAAACCATGGTGATCGTCGACCCGACGTCGTCGCTGGGCGTGGCGCCGGTCAAGGACACCCAGATCACGGCCGCCGACGCCAGCCGCTGATGCAGTTGCCTGGCACGCTGTCGCCGGGCCCGCCACATCTGGTGATACTGCCGGGGTTGGATGCTACCGGCACGCAGCACGCGGCGTTCTGCGCCGCCCTGCACGCACAGGGTATTGCCACCACCGTCATTGCCTATCCGGTTGACCGTGCGCTCGATTACATCGAGCTCGACGCGTTCGTGCGGCAGGCGCTGCCCACTACCACCCCATACGTGCTGCTGGGTGAGTCGTTCTCCGGACCGTTGGCGCTGGCCATCGCCGCGCACCCGCCGCCGCTGCTGCGCGGATTGATTCTCTCCACCACCTTCGCGCGGTCGCCGTGGCGTTCACTACGCGCGATGCAGTCGCTGGTATACCGCGCACCGGTACGGTTGCTGCCGATGCCGTTGCTGTCCTGGTGGCTGCTTGGGCGCTGGAGCAC